>CAYOLS010000008.1:0-37253 GCA_964404845.1 uncultured Ferruginibacter sp.
ATCGGCGACCACATATTCCCTCCCCGGCATATTCATTCCGAACGGATAATAGTCATTTGCCGTTAATACTTCTGCAATATAGTAACTTCCTGCAGGCGGGAGTGGCTCGCATGGAGGCAGATCCGTATCAAGCTGAGTCTCAAATGCATCGGGGTCATCGCTTTCAAAACCAGGTAAGAAATTTACTTCTGTACGGGCTTTGTATACCAGCTCATTGTTCCTTTCAGATACATCCAATGCATCCCTGTAAGTTCCGGGTGCACAGCCATTGTTAGGCAGGGCCAGCAGTTTTTTATCGCTCACCGTAGCCATAACATTCCCCAGGTGATTGGTAAGCTCATACTGGCGGCTACCCAGCTGTGTTTCGTCATATGGATCGGGTATAGCTGCAGTCAGCGTGATACCAGCATTCCACATACCCAAACGAGTGCTGCCATATAAATGCTGCTCTTTCCATTTCACAAAGCTGGAATTATTTTTTTGTTCATATACACCCATTACATTGCCGGATGCATCCCTGAAATAATAGGTCTTGATTACCTGGCTGCCATCATATACTTCTTTTGACGTACGATTACCCGCCGCATCGTATTCATAAGTGATCGTGGTGCCATTCTCTTTTGTGATACTTTTTATTTTCCCATAAACGGTCCAGTGTATCTCGTTTATTTTTTCGTCATTGTTATCACCGGCTTTGTCGCTGATAAGGTTACCTGCTTTATCATACTGGTAATTATCAGTAGATTGTGAAGGGTTGTAATCATCCTGCACCTCTGTAAAATTCAGGGAGGTTTGATTATCTATATCCTCGCTGTAATTACCGGCGTTCACAGCATCATACACATACCGCAATTTGTTGCTAAGAGGCCTGCCTGTAATGCTTTCCTTTTCATATTGATAAGTGAAATTATCCATAGCCAAAGGCCTGCCACCCTGCGTGGTACCATTGCGGAGATAAGAAAGAATATTCCCGTTGGCATCATAGGATACCGTTTCCAAATAATCTGCTCGAGTTGTATTGTACGCCCATGCATCACCTACTGCAAAAGGATCATGGCTTCGCATTTTTACCAGGCGGTTAAGCTGGTCGTAGCGATAACTATAGGAGTTTGTTTTTAAGTTAGTTCCTAATACCCTGTTGGCATAAGTAGTATAAGCAATATTTCCATTGTATAAAGGATCTCCTGTACTTGTAGGTGTAATAGTGTTGCCAAATTGCTTCAGGCTGATGGGATGATTGCCACTTCTTGTATTGACCGGTGTATAATCCCCATCATAATAGCCCAGTGTATAGCCATATACGTCCGCAGGGATCTGTGCATGCGTGGTACTTGCAACACCATCATTACCCAGATCAAAGCCATCGCTTACATTTTTCTCATTCAGAAAAACACCATTGATACCTTTAAGCCAACCCTGTAATGTGTAGGCATAATCTACTCCCTGCACAATATCATGCGCCAGCTCTGTACGGGCCAGTGGACCATGTTTATAGTAGTGATAACGTGCGTCGAAACGGAGCGTAAGCTCATCACGGCCGCTCTGTGCTGTCAGCAGTTTATTGTCTGCATCGTATTCATAGCGGTACAGGTATTGATCTTCCTGGTCTTTCTGGTACCATACATTGTTTACTTTGCCACTTACAAGGTCATAATCATAATCAAGCGTTCTCAGCATAATTATGTTTGCCCAGGAGTTGAGCGTAACATGTTCCTGGTAAAGTTTTTTTACATTACCTGATATGTCATATACATAATGTGTTCCGTAATTGTAGTTGTGCTGATCACCAACATCAGGTTTATTCTCATAGAAGAAACTGCTCACCACCCGCTTGCGGCTATTGTACCTGCGTAGTTGGTTCTCCATAATTTCCCAGTTGTACACCATTATGTTTTCATCAGGCTGGTCGTACACAGTAAGGGTGACCTGCCTGTCCTGCCCTTCTGCAAGCCAATCCTTCACAGCGGTAGTATCTCTTGTATCAATGGTCCTGATATCTGTTGCCTCTATTTTTTCTCCTACTTCTATTATCCGTCCTTCTGCATCGTACCTGGTATAGCTAAAACGGTTATCAGCATCAGTGTTACCATTAACCGTAGTAGGTGTTTTTTGTTCCGCATTCTGTGATGCAAGCAGCCTCCCTAATTTATCGTACCAAAATTCGGACTTACCGGCATCCGGTGTTTGCTGCTCAATAACCTGGTTGAGCGAATTGTAGGCATAGTAAGTAGGCAGGTTATGTTTTGGATATTGCGGCTGCGCAGCTGCAGGCCAGTTGGCTGTTACGGCTACATTATTCCCACTAAGTAATTCTTCTGTATAGCCTGCTGTAGATTCCCTGTTAAGAGGCAGCCATAATACGAGGCCATCCCTTGTAGCAGGTACAAAGCATTCATCAAATGATGATCTGCGTAAATCTGCAGCCTCAGGCGCAGCATTGTAAATACGCACATGTTTTATCTGGCCCTGAACCCCTGTGTAAGCAGTTCCATTCACGGTACGACTTTTTGCACCGGCTTCAAAATCAGTTTCGGCAGCAGTTGTAAATGGTTCATCAATACTTACAAGTTCGTATTTTATAGAGTCGATAGATGGCACTGCTACAGATGGTTCATGTTGCAATCCATCTGCAAATTCGTTGACCACGGTACTGCCGTTATCAGTCCAGTTCAATGTTTGCAGCACGCCATTTACATATATTTTTACCGGCTGCGCACTATTGATATCGCCGGAATACTGGAATACGATATGATAGAAACCATCTGCCCGTTGCGGCATGTTGCTTAGTACATTTTCTGTATAACACTGAGCTTTGTATTCCCTGTGACGGGTAAATGGCGAACCAACAGTTTGATAGCTGTGTGCTCTTACATTTGGTAACAGGTCGTCATACAGCCAGTTTATTTCTTTTTTTACCCAGGTTTCTGAAGACCTTCCATATATATTAAAATAGAGTTGACCGTTCAATACAACCGCTACATAGCCTGCTTTACCACTAGGTTGTTCGTTGAACTGGTTAAACAGAACCTGCTTCGGAGTAGTACTGGTAAAATTGACCCAGCTCTCTATAGTAACAGGCCCATCGTTGTGCAGCGTATAAAAATTAGCCGGCACCACTACCTGGTCACTGGCGGTATTGGAAAATGTAGGAGAAGCACTCGCCTGGTAACAGTCGCCATTACCTTCATCCCTGAACCGCTGTGCTTCTGACAGCTCGATAGAATTGAGATAGTTAATTCCTTTTGGTGGTATTGTTTTCACCAGGTTACCTGCCTGGTCGTAATAGTACAATGTGTAATGATATTCATCCACAGTGCCTGTCATAACCAGCGAAGGTGTCATGCTGAGGCATTTTGCAAAATAGGCTTCCCTGTAATCTCTCGTAAATTCTTTTACATATTCATTATAGGCATATTCTGCATTTGCCAAAGCAGTATTGACCATGCTTTTTATACACTCATTGGAATCGCTCTGGTAAACAGGTGTGAGCGGTTGTGAACACAACACGAATTCCTGTGGCACATAAGAAGTATCATATATACCGCAACCAACATTGATCACCGGCGCAAAGGTGAATGTCCAGAGCGGGGAACAATAATTGGTTATGATCGGCTTCTCCCTTATTCCCAGGTTAGCATCTGTAATATTGCTGGTGGCAATTTCTACCGTGAGTGCTCCATCATTAACACCATCATCGCCTCCGGGTGTACCAAGCTTTTGCCCGGTATGTTCCCAGCCTGCAGTAAGTACATCTGATCCAACAGGGAATGGTTGGCCAGGGCTCAGATCCAACTCAGAAATGCGTATCTGGTATTCTTCTTCAGCATTTACATCTGTAAACAGGTAAGCACCGGTAGTATTATTCACTGTTGTTTTTTCTACAATGGCATAGCCATAAGCAGCAGGTAAAACAAGGTAGGCAGTTAAATTTGGTGGTATGGTCGTATTGCTGCCAATGCCGCTTGTATTGTTCACATAGCCATCACTCATTGCATTGGGGTCGCCCCATACATGACCGGAGATAGTGTAAAGACTATCGTCTCCTTCGGCGGGTATGCTGTCTCCTTCCTGTATCCCAAAATATGCATTAGAGGAAACGCTGTAGAAGAACAATAATTTACCATCATTGACACCATCACTTCCGGGAGTTGTTCCTATTTTTTGGCCGGTATGTACCCAACCGGAAGGTAATGTAGCGGCAGGTGTTGCGGCACCAATGCTCACTATTGTATTGGTAAGTACAACTGTATAATTGCCGCATACCCTGTAACCAAAAGAGTAATAACCGCTGGTAGCATTTACGGCTGTTACATCCATTACCGTATCTGCACTGCACAGGTAAGCAAGCAAACCGGAGGGCAGGCCTTGTATATGCCCGTTGGTATTGTTAACATCTCCGTCTGTCATTCCATTTGTGTCATTCCATACATTGCCTTTGATATCACCGGCGCAGATCCGGCCGGCAATAGTATCGCTTGCCTGCTTGTTCAACAGGGTATTGCTTTGTAATGCTCCCGGCTGTTCTCCTGTCATTACCATCTTTGTAGGTTCACCTTCATACGAACAATAGCCGATCACATTGGGTACAACATTTCTGAAGTAATTTACAATTGTACTATAGGGTGCCTGGTATGAAATGAACGGAAGATTCACCGGTTTGCAATAAGTATAATTCCTCAGTTCAAAGAAATAAGCAAGAATACGGGGATCTACAGGATTAGGATACAAGTTGCGGAAAGTAGTAAAAGGCGCATAATCATCGCAGCAACGCAAACGATCTGATACACACTCACAATCATGTGCCAATCCTTTTGTTTGCCCGGCTTTTTTACGATTGTCTGACATACCCCCGCCATCATCACAATCAGGCTCCATATAGTACCCACCGGCACAACCCGACATAGAGAAATAGGTAGTGGAGTAGAAACTGAACGTTTTATTCCAGCCAAGATTTAAATTTAACCAGGTAGTAATATGCTGGCGGAATTTAGCAAGTACTTCTGAGCAGGACAATCTTTCGCAGTCTAATTTTTTTGCGTATTCACTAAGCTGCATTACCTGGTAAAAATTCTCCAGGGCCGTCACTATTTTAGCGCAATAATTTCCGTTACAATTGTCTTCGTAATTATCTCCTTCCAGGCATTTTTCTTTTGCTGCATATACTGCAGAACCAGAGACATTCATCTGGAAGGTCTGGTTAATGTAAGCAGCCAGCAGATCATAGTAAGAAGGATCTGTATCAAGGAACTGTGGATATGCGGCTTTAAAATCCTGTTCTATAATATACAGCTGGCCACACTTGAGACAGGTAGGTGTTGCCGGATCTTCGCAACGGGTAAGTATGCCGGGTATGCGGATCGGGCGCTTCAACGGGCAGCCTGATACAAAGCTTTCAAGCAGCTCTGTTACCTGCGCATCCGTAAGATAAAAATTAGGATCATAGTTCTTTTTGATATAACTGTTAAGTGTAGGATAGGTTGCATTGGGCGGCGTAGTGCCACCTCCGGCTGCGATCCATTCATTTTTAAACCTGGTAAGCAGGTTATAACCACATTGGCTAAGTTGGTTCTTCACCTCATCATTGAGTGGTGTCACGCTTGCATAAGGTAACGGGAAGTCGATAAGGAATGCATTGCAGGTCATCGTTTCCGGACCATTCAGGAACCAAACAATGGCATCTTTAAAAGAGCGGTCGCCATAAGAAGTGGCCACATTATTTTTTGTAGTGGATGCGCCGAAGGGATGTGTTGCATCGCTTCCTGCCACGCATACAGCAATAAGTCTTGCTTTCAATTCTGCTGCTCTTCCCGCATCAAGAGAACCGAGGCAGCCTTTTAACTTTTCCATCCAGCCTTCTGCCAGGTCCTCAGCATTTTGCTGGTAATCACTGGCATTAGAGGTACTATTGCCTAATGGCTGACCGCCATTGCTTTCCTGTAATACGGCATTGATATCATCTGCGCTGCTGCTTTCGTAAAAACGCCTTGTTTTCTGGAAATAATCCGGCCAGCGGCTGTCGGAAATGCAGGACGCTTCTGTTGCAATACAGTATTGTGTTGTAGTACGTATGCTATTAAGATGATGTTTACATTTCATGCGGATGGTCATTTTCGGACCTGTTTCCATCGGTTCGAAGTAACCTTCCCAGTCTTCATATCTACTGCACCTTGTACTGGCATCCGTTGATCTTTCATACTGAATATCAAAATACACCCTGTTCAATAGAGGATATTTTCCAACGTATTTTATAAAATGTTGTTTGCCTTTTGCAGTCCTGTAAAATTCAAAATCGGTTTGCCTTGGGCAATTGGTAGGATCTTCTTCATCAAGATTATGGTTGTAATTATTGATGAGATGCTCTACAAAATAGAGATTCAATTCATCAACAAGTGCACCAGGTATAGCAAATGTTTTGATCCCATTTTCCTGGTATTCGGCTTTCAATACTTCTACAGAAGTAACTGTGCCACCACTTTCGGTGGCTTTGTGGATATATACATCACACCTGTTGTTGATGTCGCCCTCATTGGTATAACGTACCTGAAGACCGTTGCCGGCGTCATTAATTTCAACCACAAAATCTTTGGGTTTTGGATAGTACATCGGATCGGCCTTTTCATTGTACATGCTGCTGAAAGCATTTACACCTATGTAGCAATTTTTACATTCCGGACCTGTTTTGCAGGCTGGGTCCCTGTAAGCAGCCTGCTTGATGGCCATGTACAGGTTGCGGAATAAGCGCCATTCTTCAAGAGGTTTATCGCAGAGCGGATCTGCCGGTATGCAATCGAGATCAATGTAGGTAAAATCACCATTGGCATTTACAGGTGGTTTATTCTCACAATACACCATGTATTTAATGTATTGCATCAGGCTGATATCGTTGCTCGCATGGTTATATTGACTCAACGGTGCATTAACATTAGCGGGACGGAATATGCCGCCTACTTTTACTCTTGCTTTAAGAAAATGGGAAACCTTTGCGGCAATATTTGCAGACACGCAGCTTTGATTATAAGGACTTGTTATAAGATCATATTCGGCAGCAAGGAATGTTGCGTAGTTATTGTGTTGCCAGCCGAATTTCGACGTGGCTTCTATCTCATCATCTGTCTGCAGCATGTCCTTATCCCGGTTTTTACTTTCGTTTTGCTGCATGCATTCCTGCAACAAACAATATTCAGGATGGTATTGCAGCATCATGTATGCCCATTCGGGTTTCCAGTAAGTGATGATCTCACTTTCCTGCAGGTTTTTAAGGAATACTTCTTCATCTGTTCCGTTCCTGTTGATGATCACTTTTGGCGGATCGGTTACATCTGTTTTTGCTACCCGCAAAAAAGCATTGGTGATCCTGTCTTTGAACAGTAAAGTTCCGGGGTCAAATAACATATACTGCCCGCCAGGACTTACGTCTTTCAACATTACTTTCCTGTAGTCGGCGCAGCCATCAATATTGGTACAGTTCTTCGCCTCTGCCTGCCCGCAATTGAACAAAGTGGTTTCGTATAACTGACCGATCCATTCAAGGTCATCCACCGTAATAACGATGCTGTCTACCTCGATCAGTATTTTTTTAATGCGTTCAGTAAAGTCTTCAAGCGTACCCAGCTTTACCCTGCAATCCCTGCAATCGCTGAAGCAACCTGTGAGGTCAATTTTTTTGAGGTATTCCTTTTTAAAATCTGTAGCTGTTTTCATTACAGCAGCCTGCTTGAGATACTCCATGTAAAAGTCAAGTGCCTTGCGGCTCATGGTAAGCTCATAGCTGATCTTATACTCGCCGGTTTTTGGAAAAGCTGCTGTGATCTCACCGTTCATCGGTGCGGGCTCATCTTCATCACAATCGGTATTGGGATTATCCGGAGCATTGTTGCCATAATTGAAAATGGCAGGGATGTTTACTTCGTCAGAAGTAGTACCATTGTAAGTGAGGTCAACGGGTTCGCCACACTCATCGCTGATGCTGAATTTTACATCATAGTAACAGTCGGCACAAACTTTTTTCTCCGGGCTCCAGCCAAAAATAAGTTCCAGGCGGCGGCCGGTAAAATCATACTCAAATTTGTAATTGGCTGCTGCAGGTACCATAACGGTGCTGCTAAAGCTGAGCTTTTGGCCGGCAGCATCTCTTACAATATTTTGCGGCCTTACCAACTCATCTTTAATAGTATAAGCAGCTCCGTCTCTTGTAGGAAGAGCATCCACATTGCCCGGAGCATTACCCGCCAATGCAGTGGCTACAGTTCTGCCGGCAATATCTATATAACTTACACTTACCTGGCCATTGGCATCGAGCACCATGTTTTTGGCATAATGTGTTGCGTTACCGGCTTCTGAACCGAAGATCCTGTCCAACTCAGTTTGTGTGGGTTTGCCATAATAGTAGCTTGTTTCATGCCCGGTGCCGATCTGGAATTTTTCGCCTACACCTCCTTGTCTCCTGATCCGGCCTGTCTGGTCATTGGTAAATTCCGTTACAGCAAAAGGATAACCGGCTGCATCAGGAATATCTCTTGAAATAGCTTCGGATACCCAGGGATTATTAGGGCTGTAATAAAGTGACGAACCGAAACTGGTATTTAAAGGTTGTGCAACGCTTGCACAATTGTTAGCGGGATTAAAATTTTCGTAAGAATATACTCCCCCGCTGTTATTTTTATTAAACGCCGGGAAATAATGCAATGTATTATCATTTACCGGTACAGGCAATATACTTATAGCGGGCCTGTTCTGCCTGTCCAATACAGTTTCCGCCACTACACTTACATCATCTGAATTGCTGATAGTAACAGACTGACGGGATTTATTGCCACCATCGAAATAGGATACTACTTCTTTTCTTTTGCCTTCTTCGGCAAAAGAAGCACTGTATTGCCAGTTGAGTTTTATTGAATGCCCGGGATTTAAAGGATCGGGCGTTTCATGCTCATTTACAAAATACACAGCCATGTCGTTCATATCCGGCAAATCGGCAGCATAATGCCATTCGCCTTCCTCCCTGTCCATATCGCCATCAGCCATCGTATAACTATAGGCCCGGATACGGATAAGTACATACCCGGAAGGGTAAACAAGATTTAGCTTATACTCCGGAACATCAAGCGATACCCTTGTGGCATTATTTTTAAATGCCTGTGCCAGCAATGCTTCATCGAAACTACCGGAAGAAAGATTTTCCCTGGCAAGATGGCTGTTCTCATCGTAAAAAGTATATTCAAGATCAAAATGATCCTGCCATTCAAAATCTTCCGGAATCCAATTGATAAGCATATTGTATCCATCAGGACTAATAGTGCCTGTAAGATCATTGCTGTTGACTGATGAGGCTCTTTTTTGATTACCGGAAATACTAGCACGAATGAGGGAATTTTTATTGCCCGGTCTTTTTTTATAATCCCGTTCTATCAATATCTGGTTCTGTATCCTTAAGAACCCAGCCTTAGCAACATCGATCTCTTTGCTGCTGATAGACTTGACCACTATTCTTACATCATGCCCGCCTTCAAATTTATAATAGGCAATACCTTTATACGTTTTTCCTTTGGTTGTATCATATTGGATAACAAGTTTCACATTAGGGATAGTGCGATCGGTATTGCTGCTATCCTTATAATCAATATCTACTACCAGCTCGCAGCTAAATGGCTTATTGATAAACGCCGTGCTTGTATCTGTTCTTACTTCAAAGCTTACCATATTCTTTACAACACGATGGCTTTTTATGGTAGACCAAAGCTGTTCGTCGCCAAATTTTTCATCTTTTACCCGGCAGCTTGTATCTGCTTTTATAATACCGGTAATTGTTTGTATGTATGATTCTGTTTGTGCAGAAGCGGTACCAGCATATAATGCAACCAGTGTTACAATAAATGCAGTGAATTTTTGAAAAGATAGTTTAGCGGTTATCATATGCAGGGCTTAAAGCTTTTGATAGTTTTGATAAGCAGAAGTGTACACGTATTTTCCTTTTGTATTCTTAGAAACATATTTTTGTTCTGAGAACACCGCAGGGGCCGCACTTGCTGAAGTTTTTTCTATTTTGGTATACCTGATCTCCAATATGCTCTGCTGGTTGTTGCCTGGTTCTGCGGCTACAACTGCGTCAACAGATAGTATCCTGTAATCGTTGCCATACGTTATCACCAGCGAAGAAAAACGGGTGTTCAATAAATTACTTAAAGTCATTTTGTTGCTTCCATTTACTTTCGTTACTGTTGCCACCGCTCCCTTTGAATTAAGTAAAGTGCTCAGCTGCCGGGGATCGAACATGTTTGGAGAAGCTTGTTGTTTTATCTCGGCTTGTGGCCTGGCATAGATGGTCTTTCTTTTATTATTAACCATCACGTACAGCTTATCATTGTTCAGTATCTCGATATAATCCATCCTGGTAAATATCTGTTTGTCCATTGCCCAATACTCAAAACTCACTTTGTCCATCTGCTTGTCGGTAGTTTTATCCTTCAGCAGCATGTACCCTGCTACATGTTTTAGTTCCGGACCTGCATAATATTTTTTTATCTTGTCAAGTTCTGCTGCGGCTTCAGCAGTTTGTGCATGAACACAAAACTGTATGGCCAAAAGAGAGATCAGAATAAAAAATCCTTTTTTAATACGCTTCATTTTGTTCATTGTTTAACTTCAAAAACGATGATCACTTAATTGTTTTTTCTAACCCTGCTTCTTGTTTCTTTAAGGGTTACGATACCTTTTTCCGTTTCTTTTTTCACCCTCAGCAATTGCCCTTCGTCATTGTATTCATAGAAGCTGGCATAGTTGTTCTCATCCAGCTCAGCCATTAGCCTTGAGCTCTTATAATCGTAAGCAAATGATTTCATATTGGCGTCGAAAGGATGAATGCGGATATCATCAAAATAGGTAACGCCATCTCCCTGGCCGGGATACAATTTTATTTTTATCCTGTGCGCATGATATTCATCCAATGGTTCAGGAGAGGGGAAAGTAAAGGTGGTCATAACTCTTGTCCACCCCTCTACTTTAGGACCAGCTTTAACGGCTATAGCAGTAAACTTAACTTCATCATTATTAGGTGTATAGAAATAGTTATGCAACCCTTCTACTATTATCTTAGCCTTTGAAACATCTTCGGGATCTGCAGCAGTTGCCACATTTCCTTTGATCCACCCGCTTATTATATATTTTTTTCCAATTTCCGGGGTAAAATCCGGCACAAGCCCACCTCTTCCTAATAACATTTCATTATTGGGGTTGAATGTATATTTTATATCAGAAGGGACAAGGTTAAGGAAAATGGTTATTGCCGCCAGGTTTGCATTGTCCAAAAAGTGACTGACAGCCAAAGAATAGTTTCCTGTATGCGCTTCTGTATTGGAAAGCGAAACCTGGGCATTAGGATGTTGTGTTAAATTTCTAAAGCTAAAATGTCCATTATCTCTACAGGCGTCGCCAGCCACGCAGGGATTAGCATAATAATCCTCAAAGCCATCATATCCTAGTTCCGCATGTTTGCAATTATTGGCAACAGCCGTGGTCATGAGGCCATTAAAGCCAAACTGTGCGCTGCTGTATTTACCTAAAGCATCCTTGTTTTCAACTTCCTGGCCTTTTTCATTTACCATTGTCACCGTGGCTGATGCTACCCATTTAGAATCGTTTTCATACCAGGGTACAAAACGACCACTTTGTATTTTGTAGAAAGAAGTGAATTGGTCAAATATGCCTCCTTTTCGTAGGTTGGTAGGTAAGTTGGCGGAATTAGACGGATCAATTTTTGCATCCCTGTTGGTGTAATAAACAAAGCTTTCTTTTCCACGCCAGTTTCCTTTGAGCCCCATGCGGTAGGGATTAATATGGTCATTGATCCGGGAAGGGCATTTATTCAGGTAAATAGCCATGATCTTATATCCGTCAGCTCCATCAATACAGTCGAGATTCATATTGAATTTTACAAGTGCTGAAGGAATCACTTCATTAAGTTCTACAGCCTGCAGATCGCCGCCGGGATTGCCTCCGCAGGTTTGTGATATGATCAATGTAACAGAAGCTCCCGGGGGAAATGGCGTACAGAGATTACTGAACGCTACTGTAACGCCGCCTGCACCTCCTCCGGACAAGCTTGTGCTGGTAGTCGCATTTCTGCCGCCTTCGGTCGGTGTAAGTGTGTAAGATGCAGTATCGAAAACATTGCAGCTAATGTAGGATGTGATACGCCCTGCAGACCACTCATCGGAGAAAGTACCTGCCGAAGTGCTTAATATTTCTGTGCCTGCATCAATATCAATTTTGCCACCACGTATGGGATTTTTTAAACTTACCACAGAATAAGTGCTGGCCCCCAGCATATTCCTCCTGCCGGATCTTAATAGCAGTAGGTTGATCGCCGTTCCATTGTTATAAAGTGAACCATCTTTATCTATCAGCTTTATTCCCCCGGGAGTTTGCATTGCCCAGACCATGTTTGTTGATCCCGAAATTCCTAATTCATCGCCTGGAACAATATAGTCTGTCATTCCCGAAGGAAGCACGCCGTTGGTTACCGTTACATTATTAAATACTATCCCGGTATTCCTGAAGGCAGCTCCCATTCCATCTTCGTATTCACTTACCAGGTAGGCTGGTAATGTGAAATTATAAAGCGGGTCGTCGAAACCGTTTTGGGTTTTTGTAAGCAATACCTGGCCGGTGAGCGCATCCCAGAGCATATTTTCACTGGTCATGGTACTACCATTTTCAATGGTGGTTACCTTATCAGCGATGGCATACCTGTTTACGATCTTAATAGTTGAAGAAGCTTCATACCCGCAGTAACTGCTTTGCATGATGGGAATGGCAGTGGGTATCGGGATAACGAACAATACAAAGTACAATACATCTAAGTTAAGATTGAGGTTGACACCAATATTATCGGTAACCTGTTCCCGCATATCGTGGTACATTTCAAACTCTTTTCCTATTTCTTCATTCCTTACAGTACCATCAGCATGTAAGGAGAGCGCATTGTTATCAAGCCTCATTTCTTCCAGGCCTGAAGATTTGTAATGGAAATAAGTACCGGATAACATTTTACCTGACCCGTCAAAGGTTTCTTCTGATAAGGCCTTACCATGCATATCATTTGTTTCCACATAAAAACCTTGCGAAAGCACTACACTATTACCCTGGTCAATATTGAACAGCCCGAAAATTGAAGACTGGTTGTACTTGTTCTTGGACAGATCTGTTCGCTTTACAATTGTGGGAAAGTCTTTTGCCGTAAAGAATTTTTTTACATTGTATCCATTGTCAACTACAGCTCCTTCTGCATCAAGGTTACGGATCGTTACTTCGCTGTAACCAACACTTGCAGCAGGAAAATAGGATTCTCCCAGCGGCTCTTCCACTGTATAAATATTGCTTGTTAAATGTGCTTTTTGCTGGTACGTAATGGGTTGACGGAAAGGATTTTCCTCTCCGCCGGCAGCGGGTTCGTAAGAAGCTACACCAGAGGAAATGGTCAGTATCTCTCCATCGGGCGCTTTATACTTTGTTGTATAATCGAACTGCATTCCCGATACTGTAGATTTTCCGTTTCCTGTTCCTACCATATCTCCCCACTTGTCATCTATCGTAACTGCTTTAACACGGAGGCCGCCGCCAAATTTTTTATACTTGTTTACTATTCTTGCGAAACCTTTACCGGCCTCTATTTCTTTTCCAAAGCCCGCCCGCATTGCTTTTGATTCAAAAGGTGTAAGCAATTCTCCTACATTCCTTATTGCTGCGATCAATGCTTTTACAAACGCAATAGGCCCGAGCGTTTCGTCCACCTCGTAAGGATAGGCCAGTTTAGGAAGGCTTTGCCGCATGTATTGCCAGCCTGCAGCTGCAACAGGATGATAAATGCCCCTTTTCTGGAGTGTGACCTCTGCAATACTATCACTCACAACTTTTACGTCCAGTATTTTAGCATAGCCGCTTACCAGTTCGTTGTGATCATTATTGTCAAGGTCTATCATGGTTTTGAAATACAGCTGATCCATGCCTTCAAAATACTCCCACTTTGCTTTTTCGGTTGTAGTAGCTGTAGTAGGCAGCTGTATATATACCTTATCCGTTTTCTGGTAATTGGAATAATTATGTAATGAGCCGTATCCTACTATTTTGGCCATTTGCATGGCTCGCCTGTTTTGCACAAATGCATAATCATCGCTTTCATATTGAACGGAAATCTTTCCTCCCGATGGTAATGTAATAGATGACAGTTGCCATTTTTGAACAGCTTCATTAGCTTCTGCTTCATATTGAATGCTGTAGGGGAAATCATTGTTCTTGAGATTAACACCTATCACATTGCCATTGAGACTCTGTGCTTTGTAGGTTCCCCACCTGTCGTATTGCTGGTATTCAAAATTGCCACTGGGGTTGTAATCAAATTCGTATTTATTTTCTTCACCGCTTTTGCTTTTGCCATAAGTAAAGTAAACAGACTTGAGGGTGAGCTTTCCGCCACCTTCTGCATTATTGGGCAGGTTACCAAAAAGACTGTAGTCGTATTTAAAGTGAACAGATTTTATAGGTGTAGGATCTGAAGGATTTGCAAGCAGCTCAGCCTTGGTGTACAGGTCAATCCTTTCCAGCTTTTTTAATCTCGAAGTTTCATCCCTTCCACCATGCTCATCATAACCATAGCCATCATTCCTTTCGCCCAGCCTGAATACAGCTATCATATTTTTTGATTCTATAGAATGTGCATACCACAATTCTTTGGTGCCGTAAGAGTAACTTGCTTTGTTGTCGTCGCCCTGGCTTTTATTGCCTTCATTGAAATTGGCATACCTGGCATTACCTTCCCTGCCATTGGGTGTACGCCATTTGTAAGCAGGATTTACCAATGAATAATTGAACTTAACGGCAGAGCCAAAGTCATCATCACTGATACCATTGCCGGTCACATCAATATAATCAGGAGAGCAAATTCCGCTCAATAAGAAACTGGTAGCATAAGCAGGTACTGTCTCTTTGGAAAAGTAATGATCCATCCCGCTTTTATTCCTGGCCGAACTTTCCTGCGAGCTGTATGTCGCAAAATTATCTGCATCGGGACTTTGCTGGCCTACACTCATCGTTACATCTACCTGCTCATTGTTATAAACAGGAATACCGTACACGAGACGCATACCATCATTCTTTATCAGCTTTATTTCTGAAATATGATGCGCTTTGCGATTAGTGGTTACCCTGTTCATGGTTTCATAATGCCCGAAACCATTGCTGCCACAGGTAATAGCTGAAGACTCTTCCAACACATCATAATTTTTTATTTGCCTGTCAAGTGCATAGTATGTGGCCTGTGAAGCCAGCAATGGAGAAAATACTTCACCCCTCGGTTCCCGCTTGTTTCTTGCAATGGCTGATGACACTGCATAGTTACTGTTATTGCTTGCCAGCCTTGAGAAAGCTTTGGGTTCACCATCCACATCATCTGTAGCTACTTTAACAGGGGTTTCCGCTGCAATTTTGTTGAGGTAGTTTTTATTGGCAGGGGTCATTTCTCCTACCAGTTTAAAATAAGCATCTTCTGCATCAGGTGCCATACCACCAGAAAAATCTCCATGCTGTAAAAAATCATTATTGCCTGTCCATTTCCTGGTTACGGTAGATGATCCGCTTGCGCTGAAATCGCCGCCGCCTTTTACGCCGCCGCCGATACCAAATTCCACGCCGAGTGAAAACGCTTCGCTTTCATTGCTGCTGTAGCTGTCGAAAAATATACCTGTACTGTTGGATACCGCTTTGAACTGGCTGGTACCTAAATGGCTTGTTGCGGTAAAAACATCCTGCGTTACATAAGGCACCGGAAGTGTTGGTGTGGTTTCCATATATGGAACATCTTTTTCCCTGTTAAAATCAAGGATAGCATTAGGATCTGTTTTTCCTTTTTTATTATGGAGGAAACCGTAGGCAGGAAAATATTTTTTAGGAGTAGCCAGTTTTTGTTTGGAGTAATGTCCTGTGATCTGAATAGTAGGCGCCTGGAATCCCCAGAACTCAGGCCCGGCCTGTGGCGACAAGCTATACGACTCATTCTTCATGGGCATAGTGATGGTAGGATTAAATGCCATACCAAAAGTAGTGGTGCTGGAACCTAATGACATACTGGAACTGCTGGAGCCTGCGCCAACGAATTTTTCACCATTCTTATCGGCAGTCTCTTTTCTTTTTGAAGCATCTTTATCAGATTCTCCTTTACTGGTATTAAACGAAGCTCCTAGTGTTGTAGATTTCATACCCGCCCTTGAATTAAGGCTTCCACCAAATCTTAAACCTAACGCACCACTGGCATTCTCTTTGTCTTTGAGGCTGATCCCCATGTTGGCACCGAAATTAAAATCAGCACCGGTTTGAGAATTGGATGTAATGCCAAGGTTTGCACCCATTGATAAACCACCTGTATATTCACCTGCAGAAAATTTTGCTGTATTAAGCGTGGCAGAAACACCCGCACCAATTTCCACACCAAGCCCCCGTTGATTATTGTAAAAAATATCCGTATTCATATTTGCTCCGAGGAAATCAAGACCAAATATTTCTGTTGAAAGATTAAAGCCTATACCACCGGTGATATCTGGTCTTACGTTGTACTCTTTTACGATCTTATCAGTACCATTAAAATCATCGGGTATCCCTTTCATGACCCTTGATACACTTCCGGGATTGATGTTCCATCCAAAGCCTACCCAGCTTGCTTCATCATCCATGCTGCCACCACTGTTGTAAGCGATATTAATAGGATAGCCATCCACATCCAACAAAGGAATATTGTAACTGAAATCCCCGCTGAAAGGATCTACCAGGTTGGTGACAGAGGCCGGCTGAAACTGCGACGATTCCGGGGCTGAAGGACCATTTGTCAATGCATAGGAAACCCCGGGATAAAATATTGATACAGCATGCATCAGCAATAAGGTAAACGCAGTTATTTTTTTATTCTTTATCATAAATAGTTTGTACTTATTTAAATGGAATATTGATCTTATCCAGTCCCAGCACAGTATCCTGTATAATAAATTGTTTAGGGCCGTTCATTGCTTTACCAACCAAAAACTGAACATCGATTTCTTTTTCTGAATCTTTGATAAGAGGTACGTAATACGAAAGCGAGGGCTCTATGGTATCCTTGCCGGCAACGATCCGCATATTTTTACCGAGCTGGTATTGGAAATGCTGGTTAAGCGCTGCATTCATATGATTAAATGTTAACTCAAACTTTACCCTGAGTGTTAATTCATCTGTTGATCCTGTATCTCTTTTCTGCTCATGTATCCTTATTTTACCGGCCCGGAAATCTGCCGACATCCCGGCTGATCTGTTGCTTTTGCTACAACTCACCATAGCAACCGCCAATAGCAGGAGCATTCCCGGCAGGTATTTATTTATTGCGTTTCTCATTTAATAAAAAAGTTTAAGAACTGATCTGCCGTACCGAGGTTATGAATGGTCATTACATATTGCTCATTTTTTTTCAGCCCTTTAATAGAAGCTGTTTTAAGGGATATTGTATTCAAACCCTCTTCCATATTGATGACCGGAAGTCCTTTTAATTTTTTATTGGTTTTGATTGCTGTTATATCATATTTAAGCTTTCCGGCTGTGTAAGGATTGTTGAATGACATATTGATAACATCGCTGAAGTAATACACTTTACCGGTGTAGCTCCTGCTAAAGCGGGCATAGCTGCCAATATCATTACTACCTGCCTTATCAGATCCGAAGGAAAATACCCATACTTCACTTTTCCCGGCATAAGCCCTGTCGTCCCTGGCAACTACCTGCCAGGCATACCATTTTCCTTTTTCAAGTGCGATTGCCGAAGCAGGATAATTTAAAACAGTGGAAGCAACATTACCCTGGTTGTAAAAGGGCAAATTCTGTTGCAGGGCTTCGGCTGGCTTTTGGCCTTCTCTTATTTCGGTGATCAACACATCATATTGTAGCCTGTCGAACATAGCAGGCGGCGTTGGTGGTGTCCAGCTAAACTGGTTAGGTGCTGTTTCAAGCACGGCGCTATCTGCAGGAAATATAAGCATGGGTGGACTAAGTGGTGTTGCTTCTATCTGTATGCACTCTTCTGCCAGGTCTACAGTTTTATTAAATGTTCCGCTTAAAGAATAGCAGGCGGTATAAATACCTGCGGGGATAAACGCCTGCAGATCGCTACCCACTGAAGAAGACAGGTAATTATATTGTATGGGATTAAGCAAACTTGTTCCAAGCTGCTTTGCGCCTGGTGCAATAGTAAATTGTGCGGATGAAGCTGAGAACACTTCCTGGCCCGTAAGCCTGTCACGCAATAAAAGGTTTACCCTGCATTCCGTATAATTATTATTGCTGCTATTTATTATGAGTACATTCCAAAGCTGGTTCTTCTGTACAAGCCCGCCGGGCAATGCAGGCGGCTGTAATACAACCTGTGCTTCAGCTGTAGCGCCGGCCAGTATACAAAGCAGTAAGGAGAAAAATAATTTTATCATTACGGTCATTTTAAAATTGTCTGTAAAAACTCATACGCCCAATATCAACAGGCATGAGGCGGCTGTTGTAGGCTGGTAAGTATGTTTTTTCATAATTGAACTGAAGTGTACCCAATTTCCTGAACTGTATGCCCAGCTGCCCCAATGCGCCAAAAAGGCTTTGTGAATTTTTTATTTTATTCCATTTAACCCCGCCTCCCACTGTAATAAATTTCAACTGGTAGCTAAGCGATTGTTCTACAGTAAACAATTGCAGGTCCTGCTGATCGGTAAAGGAAGCGCCGGATTGCGAAGTGAGCTTTCCCCAAAAAATGTTTTGATTGAAACTGAAGCTGCTTGCGTTGTAATATAAAAATGCAGCGTCATTGCTGCTGTTATAAAATTTGGTATATACTGCATTACTGTTCATACGGGTATTGCGAAGCTGGTAGCTGTAGCTCATCACACCATTTAATGTGTTGTATTGATTTTCCAGTAATGTATTATTGTTACTGAGTGTAAGCTGGCTTGAAGGAAAATATCCAACGGAAACAAAAGGATACTTTGCTTTGCGGAAAGTAGCTTGTAAAGATTTGAAAACAGTTTTACTTGAAAAAGAAGGCGCCGCAATGGGGCTGGCAAAATCATTTTTTCGTATGGCAGCTTCCAGTGTGACTATTTTTTTCCAGAAAGATTGATTCACTTTCAGCATCCATGCATCCTGGTTGATATTGGATGGAAATAAATTGTAAGACTGGAAGTCTTCTCCCATACTCCTGTAGTAACCCGTGATTTTTGTATTGGTTTGCGGAAGTTCGCTAAACAGTTTAATACTGTAAGCTTCATTGCTCCTGACCTTCATATTAAATGCTTTACCAATGAGGTCGTCAGTAGATGCAGGCCTGCCGGGAATGTTATTACCAAAAGATGATTTTGCTACTTCGGCAATGAGGTAGTTGTTTTGGTCTATTTTTAATCTCGCTTCTGCAGAAACTCCCAGCACACGTTGCAATGGAGAAGGGCCAGCCGTACCTGAATTATCAAAAGAAGCTTTTTTGCCATTGTAAAAACTAAAAATTATGTTGTTCCCTTCTTTTTTACCGGCACCGGCCCTTACAATATAAAGCGACTGATGTGGCAGGTCGTTTTTATCATTTTTAATAATAAAATCACGGAAACGATAATTTACCCTGCCTGCCGCAAAAGCAAAATAAAATTTTGATGGGTTGAGTTCAATATTAATGCCTGTTAAAGTGATGTTTTTTACTGTGAGTTCACTATAATCGATCCAGTTCCTGCCAAGCCCTATATTATTCACTGCAAGCAGTGCTCTTTGCGTTTTTGTCAACTCTTCCCTGGGAATATTATTCGTTTGTATAAAGTCCTTCAGCTCATTGTTGCTTTGAATGGCCGAAACAGACCGCTTAAGCATATTTACAGAATCCTGTATTGACCTTTTAATATTGCTTATCTCTTTTTCAGAGTCTTTAAGCTCTTTTACCAGCTTTTTAAGTTCCTCCTTTTTTTCTTCATAATTACGAATAACACTACTGTCTACCTGGAGACCGTCTTTTACAGAAGCTATTTTATTTTTAATGCTGTCTGTATTTATGGACGGTTTATCAACGATAGAATCAGCATTTATTCCAGGAGATTTAACTGCAATACCAGGCCGTTTGTACCGGAATTTTTCATTATTGTTTTCTGGCCATATTAACTGTGCTATTTCAGCTTGTGAAAGATTTGGCCTTTTATATGTTTCCCCGGACCTGCCCCTCGCTTTAGTACGCAATTTTTCTCTTTCCCGTGCAAGTTCCTGTTGCCGCTGCGGGTGATTTATCCATGCTTGTAGTGATGTTATTTTTTGCTGGCGTGCGGCATAGAGTTCTTCCGCCTGGTATAAAGGCTGCCTGTTGACAAGAGAATCGGCTTTTGTGCGAAGCCTGTTCTTAATAACATCCATTAAGTTGCTACGGGAGAAGTTTACATTCGCATCAAGCCTGTCTGCAAAATAAGGCGAGTTACTGCTCCTGCTGGAGATTGTCATTTGTACAGGATACCTGTCTGCCAAAAGAAATCCAATATTTGTTTGAACCAGGTGCTGCTGAAGATCCTGTTGTGAAAACGGAGTGTCAATATAGCTGCGATATGAAAAATTATACAACACGTTTCCATGTATTACCAGGAAAGGTTGCTTATGGAACGGCTGCGCCATTACCGGAGAAGAAATGCTTTTAGCAAAAAAAGCAGCCCAGTAATTTTTGCAGTTTCCTCTCATGATAAATGTTGTGTCTCCTATTGACATGTAGGCATTTTTTTCAATACCATTGTCGTGTAAAAAATTATTTTGTTCTGTAAACGTGTTTCCACGTTTTAACCGCTGCCCCTTTAACAGGGTGCCGCTAAGCAAACCAAGAATCAATATGAACAGGTGCCTGTTCATCATTTTTTATTTTGCAACATTTTTTTGATAGTATCAAGTTCTTGTTTCAGGCTATTGATCTGCTCTTGTTGCTGTTCTGCTTTTTTATCCTGCTCAATGGTATACAAGGTGAGTTCTTCTATTTTTTTCAACAGCAAAGCCTGGTTATCTCCAAGGTTAATCCCTTCTTTCTCTGCTTCAGCAGCAGAAGGTACACCCGGCAGGTGGCCATTTTCCTTGATATACTTTTCTACATCTTTGATGGAACGCAGTTCATATCCCGGTTGGAATACATAATCAGGCCAGCTGCTGACATCCACTTTTACTTTACGGGTCCTGATACCTTTTTCTACAAATAAGCGGTAGCTGCTGTCAGCAATATCTGTCATACCGATGAACACTGTGCCCAATGTGCTTGTATGATAAGTGTTAATGCCCGAGGAACTCCATTGACCACCACCGGAAGTTTGCCAGGTAGCATTTCCGGAAGCATCAGAAGTAAGTACTTTACCCACTCCATGATTCAGTAGTTTTAATTTGAGGTATTTAACAGAGTCACTTATTGCCAGTGTTTTTTCACCTGCTACTGCATCGGTACCTATGGCTATTCCATAATTTCCGGTTGATGATGTTTTGGATCCAATACCGATATTATAAGATTGTGAGGTTGTGTTGTACAACGCACTATCGCCTAACGCAATATTTTTTGTTCCGCCCTGGATATTTACACCAGAGTAAATTCCCAATCCTGTATTACCTATACCGCTTGTGAGGCGTTCCAAAGACCTGCTTCCGACACCGGTATTATTTGAACCCGTTGCATAGGCTGATGTGCCGTTAAAGTAAGAGCTCACTGCACCAAAACCTAAAGCAGTATTATACTGCCCGGTTGTATTGTGCAAATAGGTCCAGCCACCCAAAACGGTATTATAATTTCCAGTGCTTATCCAGTTTCCTGCATACCTGCCTATTAATGCATTGTATTGCCCTGTTGTAAGGTGAAAACCCGCCTGGCTACCTACTGCAGTATTGTGACCTCCGGTGGTTGCACTATCCAGTGCATACGCACCAACTGCGGTATTGTTTGTAAAAGTTGTACGACTTTTAAAAACACGTATACCAAGTCCCGTATTCTCATTACCTACTACACCACCTGCCGGTTCCCCGTAAGCCTTGAAAGAAAAGGGTTGAGCATTGTTTGTTCCGATATAATCGCTAGCACCTGCTGTATTACCTGTTGTACCCCATCTTAAAGTACTATCTCCCGAACCGCCTGTTGGTGTTTTCCAGCTTGCCCCGCCCGTAGAATCACTGGTCAATACTTTACCTGCGCCCTGCGTGCCATTCACCAGTTTTAAACCACCGGCAATATGCAAAACAGAGTCAGGGTTTGTTGTACCAATACCGATCTTTCCATCCGCCTTGATCCTTATTCTTTCTACATCATTGGTGATGATTGGAAGATCAGCATTATCATTTGTTCCCAATTTTTGTGTAGACCCTACTGTATTACCTCCGTAATTCCAGCTGGCTACCGGTATTGCAGCACTATCATACAATTTTTCCAACACTACAGCATTCACCAAAGCATAAGGAGCAAACGGACCTTTGGAAATTCTGAACTGTATGATGCCGGAGCTGTTTGGTTTGATACCATTAAAGCTAACCGTATTAAGATAGTTGCTGTCCACATAGAGTGATTTAGGAACACTGTTGATTGTATATACAGTGGTTCCGTTGTTGGCTACACCATTCCATTTACTACTGCCAAACAGTGTAACATTGTACCTGGCAGATGTATCCAATCCTTTAATATTAGCAGATACACTATCCGGTGCACCATAGTTACCGCACCAGAAATAATCTCTTATCACATTATCGGGATACACGCCAGAATCATTTCCTGTAACCCTGCCCTCGTTTCCTGTATTGCTCCAGCTTCCTGCCAAAAATTCCAGGCCCACACTCGTTGAAGCACCTGCTGAATTATTTAAGTTGTTGGTGGTAAGACCTGTTATATTATTCCATGGCGCTGATGCTGCAGTGCTGCTCGCATATTTCATACTCATGTGCACCGTTTCTATTATAGGCATTGCTTTAGCTGTGATCTTTAGATCATCTATACGCCAGTTAGCAGTGCCTGCTGCCGGTGAACCGCCGGAACCACCTGATGCATATATTCTTATAGTAAGCGCTTCACCGTTTTTTAGCACGAGCGGGGAAAAAGAGGGCGCCACAAGACTCCAGGCCGAATTCTGAAGTACCGAAGTTGTGCAGATGGGCGCAGCATAGTTATCCGCACTTGTATACACACTTACTAACGCAGGGCCTGATGTGCTGACAGAATAATTTCCCCAGCTTATTCCACTAAACGACAAACTATAATTGGATGCTGGTGTCAACACCAATTGAACATAGCTGCTGGTGGATGTATTTACAGCTCCCGTTTTTGCAGATATGTTTCCGTTGTTTGCTCCTGAAGCGCCGGCATAACTGGAAGATGCCGGTGAGCCTGCATCAATGAAAGTAGTACTACCATTGTTATTCACCTGTGTCAGAGATCCGGCAGTAACATTGGATATACTTCCCGAACTGGAAGCTGCTGTTGTAAAATTCCAATTCAGCTGTGCGGAAACATTGCAGTAAATAAGCAGGATCAGCAGGGATAGGAATGATTGTTTGCGAACATTACTCATTATCGGCAGTTTAAGGTTTATGTCAGTTATTTATATTTAGAGCAGGCGGCTGTTTATTTTGCCGGTTGCTTGTATAATTAAGTATAACAGCAAGACATAGGTATATCAGTAGCAGTCAGGTATCATCGAAACCTGTGAGATGCTCTTAAAAAATTCTCTGCAATATGTTATCGTTTATTTCAGCTTATGATCAATAAAACTGCTGGCAGGGATACACGGAGCTAACAATCCTTTAAGGGATTCAATTAACAGTTACATTAAAGATGGCTGAAGAATGTGTCGTTAGGGCGTAAACGAATTTTTCAATTTGAGTTTAAGCATAGTTGTCTGGTTAGGGGTTAAAAACTATATCGTACCAAATGTAACCAGCCTTTTTATTATTTCAAACATGCAAAAAAAAATTGCGTATTAGTACGCTTGTGTAGACTTATTAAATATTCAATGTTTATAATAGTTTGCAGTTTGCAAACAACGCTAAAAAAAAATCAGCGCTGGTAATTTTACTATGAACTTAGCGGAATTTTTTTTGGGCTAACAAAAGTTTAGTTGTATATAGAGAATATATTTTTTCTTCAATGGTAAGAGTATAGTTAGATGTGGCGAATCAACTATTTTAAATTTATTTAAATAGAGAAAGTAGCGTTGTTGTTATCAGCAGCACATCAAAAAAATTCTCAACCAATCGCTCAAAAATTTCTTCGGTGAAAAAATCCAAATGATTTTATGGCACAGCTAAAGTGAAAGAAAAATCAGGCAAACAATTTCCTGTCAGCAACCTTGGCCCATTCTATTTTATAAATGCCATAAAATTCCTGGTGATACAAAATGTTGAACAATGTAACAACCGTATAGCATCATCCAGTTGAAAGCTTAATGCGAATCAAAAGAGCGAGGTCAAAAAGCCAGCTGTTGAATTATACTCATTGCTATAGTGTTATCATTGTCCCTGTAAATGTATTTTTCAGCTTTTTTGCTGAATTTTCCCCTTAAAAAGCGGGAAAACTACTCATTTTACCCCTTTTCCAGGCATTTTGGCAATAAATTCAATCACTGCCCGTTACCAATACAGAAAACATTCCTAAAATGAGTAATTTGAACTATTCCAAAATGCACCCGGTAGTATTTGCCATCAAAACTATTGTAAGCCGGTTTACCCAGCATCCATCTATTTACCCCATAAAATACTATAAAAAAACCAGCAGGCTAAAGCGTAATCGTAAGATCCTTAGTGGTTATTGATGACAGATTGCGGAAATTACGCATATATAAAAAATAGAAAAACCACGCTTGCCCCGATGTTAATATGTTAATAACTTCATGCTCCCTTAAATAAACCAAAATCCAATGTTATGAGAAGAAATGAACCCAACCAGTTAACACTCGCTTATTTTGCCAGGTCAATTGCTGCTGCATTCAACAGTCTTTTCTTTAGTAATTCTAACAGAGATTTTCAAAGACTGAAAAATTTTATAGCGTCTTAAGTTAACTGTGCTAACCTTTTGCAAACCCTTTGAAGGCCAGAGGGTTTTTTTGTGCCCTTAACTGAACAGGTATTCAACATCGGCTCTCGTCAGCGATTTTACAAAACCTGAATCATCGGTTATCAGTTCTTTCGCCAATACTCTTTTACGTTCCTGCAGTTGCAGTATTTTATCTTCTATCGTATCAATACATATCATACGATAGGCAAAAATATTTTTTGTCTGGCCAATACGATGTGTACGATCAATTGCCTGCTGCTCCACTGCCGGGTTCCACCATGGATCAACAATGTATACATAGTCCGCTGCAGTAAGATTGAGGCCGACACCACCGGCTTTCAGCGAAATGAGGAACACCCTGCAATCATCATTGTTCTGAAAATTCTGTATTGCTTTTTCCCTGTCGGTAGCAGATGTGCTTCCGTCGAAATATTCAAAAGGAATATTTTGTTCTTTCAGCTTTTCTTTTATCAACCCAAGCATGCCCAAAAACTGGGAGAAGATCAATGCCTTGTGATCACCAATATTTTCTGAGATCTCCCTTGCCAGTTCATCGAGCTTGATAGAGTGATTAGGAAATTTTTCTTCTTCATTCAATATAGCCGGGCTATCACAGATCTGGCGCAGCTTCATCAGGCCCTGTAAAATGGTAAGCTGCGATTTATCAATGCCCTGGTTTTCGATAGTGCCCAGGATCTTATCCCTGTAGCTGTTTCGGTAGGCATCATAAATTTTGCGCTGCTCTGTTTCCATTTCACAAAACAGGATGGTCTCTGTTTTTTCAGGAAGATCTTTAGCCACCTGCTCTTTTGTTCGGCGTAGTATGAATGGATACAATAGTTTGCGTAAGTGTTCTTTCTGTTCCTGCTCACCAAATTTATCGATCGGTGTAGCAAATTCATTCCTGAAAAATTCCATACTGCCCAGCAGGCCAGGATTCAGGAAATTCATTTGCGCATAAATATCAAAAGTATTGTTCTGTAAAGGCGTACCGCTCATGCATACCCTGTTCTTTGCTGTTAACAAAGAAGCTGCTTTAGTAACTTTTGATGCAGGGTTTTTAATGGCCTGGCTTTCATCCAGCACTACATAGTCGAACAATATTTTTAAGAACAACTGTATATCGCTGCGCAATGTTCCGTACGTAGTGATGATGATGTTATGATTATTCAACTCTTCCGCATTCCTGCTTCTTGCATTACCATGATGAATGTGGTAGGTTAAAGAAGGTGTGAATTTTTTTACCTCGTTCTGCCAGTTGTAAATAAGTGTTGTAGGGCAAACCACCAATGCTTTCAACCCGCCATTCGTAGCCCTGTAATGATCAAGCATAGTAAGTGCCTGCACCGTTTTACCAAGACCCATATCATCTGCCAGGATGCCGCCCCAGCCCACATCATTGAGGTAGCTGAGCCATTGATATCCGGCCAGCTGGTAAGGGCGCAGCACTGCCGATACTTCTGCAGGTGCAGGTATTTCGGGAATATTTTTAAACTCTTTTAAGCGTTCATATTTTTCATCCAGCGCAAAGCTTAGCTCTTCTTCATTCCTGTTCTCGTACAGCTCATCGATTACACTCATGTGATATTTGCTGAGCCTTAATTTATCCGCACGGCCATCTCCGACCTTAAAAAGCAGTGAATATTTTTTGAGCCATTCATCCGGCAGGATGCCAAGCGTGCCATCACCCAGCTGTACAAAAGATTGTTTGCTCGCCAATGCTCTTTTTATATCCTGTATACCTACCCGCTGATCACCAAATTCAATTTCTACTCTTGCGTCAAACCAATCCAATCCACTGCTTACATGGATATGCGTAGATGGTCTTGCCGTATTGAAACGGAAATTGCGCAGTGCTTCAAAACCATAGACAGGGATCTTCATATCCTTCATGGCATCTACAAACAGGAAGAACCAGTTGTTGCGCAGCACTTCCTGTCCTTTCAAAGCAAGGCTGCCACTGTCTTTCTGCTCTACGAACATGGAGTGAAGCGTGGTAAGCTTATGCAGGAAAATTCCTTCTGCTTCCTTGTTGCGCTGTATCACCAATATCTTATCGCCATCGGGTATGGTGATGGTATCTTTATCATTCAGTTTTGCATCATAACCGCTGTAGGTAAATATGGGTTGCAGCAGCAGGTAATCGCCTTTTTCCTGCAACAGTAGTTTTATTTCGGGCTGAACATTTTTTATTTCCTTCACCATGCTCTTATCAAACTCTACCTGGTATTCCCTCGTGAGCGGAAGGATCACTTTTTGCATTTTTTCTGCCCAGTTGGTTTTGCTGAGCTGTATGTTGCCCTCCCTTATAAATTTTTCCGCCTGCAATACATCTTCCGGTTTTTTCCAGATGTATAGCACTTCATTGTGTTTGAACAGCAGGCTGCTGTTGCATTCATTTTCGCTGAATGATAATAATTGGCCATTCAGCCTTACCATGCATACAATTTCAAACTGGTTGTTTTTGGCTGCAACTTTAAAGACCGGCGAAATAAATTCATTACTCAATTCTGCCGGTACCAAATTGGCTGTTTTGAATTGTTTGCCAAATGGCAATGTGAATACAAAAGGATTAGACGCATTTTCCTCGAATATCTTTTTTAGCTTGGGATGCATGTATTCGGTGATCAGCGCTTTTGTTTCTTCCGGCAGGTCTTCTCCATCCGTATGAATAATATTTTCCCAGATACCACTGAACGGGGAGTTGCGGTTCAGGTACTTGTTGATCTCCGGTTCCTGCAACTTGCGCAGTTGCTGAAACAATTGCTTATCGGCTTCGTTAAATACTTCTGTATTTACAAAACGGGCAAGGTCCAGCTTCTCTGTTTTAGTTACATAGTTCAGGCCTTGCTCATTTGTTTCTCCCTGTAGTGCATCAATACTAAATCCAGGGTATGTTTTAGCATTGAAATTAATGACAGTACCCAGGCGATGATTTTTGTCATCCACCACTATCACTTCCGCTTCCTGCACCGGCGGTGGCACAAAAGCAGGCGCAGGCTTGCTGCTCACGGTTTGCGCTACTCTTTTAATAGAAGGATCAAGCACCTTTAAAAATGGCTTGCCTTCTTTATACGTAAATTCAAATTTTCCTTCCAGGTCATCTTCGAGGCTGTAGCCGTATATCTGCAGCAGCTTGTTTTTTTCTTTATCCAGGTTGCGGATGGTATCAAAGTAATTGGGACCATACGCATTCAGCAGTTGCAGGAACAGCAATACTTTGTGTTCACACAAAGGATGTTGCGACTCGCTGCAACTGCAGGATGTATCAAAATTTCTTTCGTCGTTTTTTTGTATTACCAGCGGGTAGCTGTTGCCGTTGTGTTGCAATTCCGCTTCTACTCTTTCATCTGCGGCCTTAATGATATTGGCTTTGGTGCTGCGCAACATGGTCTCTGCTTCCTGGTAAATAGAAGGAGAAGAAAGCATGCGCATCATTTTAAGATCTATGTGCTTCATTTTGGCCACGGTGTGGCGCTGGTCGTATTGTATGGCACTGCTTGATAAAAGATTTTTATCGACCATATCCTGCAAACGTAATAAAGCTGCGGCTTCATGGCGACAGATCTCTCCGAGATTATAAGGACAGCTGCAACGCAGGGCCATTAATTTTTCGTCCGTGTACTTTTGTATGTACACTTTGTAAAAAGTACTGTACACATCATCTTTCACACGGAATACGATGGCGCTCATGAGCTCATCATGTTCTACCATTTCCACAAATCCCTGCGCATGGATCTTTTTTCCACGGCGTATCACTTCGTCGGTTCCGTTGTTGTATATGTGTTTGATCAGGTGCGGCAGTGCCAAATTGCAATAGTTTAATTTGAAAAATCAATTGCACCTATCTGTGTAAAATGCGGGTTTTGAGCCGTTGAGAAAAGGGCAATTTGCAAAAGTAAAGGAAAATAAATGAGCTGTGACGCCCATTTGAAAAGTTTGTGGAGAAAATAAGTGTTAAATATGGAGTGCGCAGGATATTGTGTATGAAATGAGTACCTTTAGGGGTTTGCCATTATCTTATAGTTTATAGTTCATATCTCATATCTTCTTACGGATGTTTTATCAACTTCCCGTCCCTGTACATCGGTAATACAGGCGAGCCATCAGCTTCAAGACAAAAACGAATATCTTTTTCCAGGCCAAAGTTGGTTAAACGATGATAGTGAGATGCATCATGCGCTTTCATGAATTCATACAGATCTGGTTTAGCGCAATTGTAGAGGCTGTAGGCGATCTGCGATGAATCACATTTGATGTCGAAGCTATCCCTAAGCTGGCTGATAACAGCGCCGGCAAACAAAGTATCTTCAATATTCACTTTATCTTTCCAGGCAGCGCAAGCGAGCACTACATTTCTTTTTTGCTCCAGTAAATAGCTGGTTACAGCTGATAAGTTTGGAAAAGAACCTGTAATGATCTCCGGCGCTCCTTTGTCCAATGCCATGTGTAATAACTTGGTGCCGTTGGTGGTTGTTAATACCAATGTTTTTCCCTTTATAAATTCAGCCGGGTATTCAAAAGGAGAATTACCATAGCCAAGACCTTCGGCGATCTGCCCGTCCCTTTCACCTGCGGTAATGGCTTCTATTTGTTTACCGATGCGTATACATTCCGCTACACTATCCACCGGTACGATCGCCTTTGCACCATTGTGCAATGCAGTAGCGATGGTACTTGTGGCCCTTAATACATCTATGATCACAACGATGCTGTTAGTAAGATCAAACAGCTGCAATAATGCAGGAGATAAACAAGTGTGTAGTGTAGGTTTAGTATTTTTAGTCATTGCTGTTTAGTATTTTTTTCCATTCCCCGCTTTCGGCGTATTGTTTGATCACCAAATTACGTTCCACAAGAAATTTCTTAATATAACCGGCCAAAAATAATTTATCAATGGCCTTACCGATAAAACCGTAGGGAGTTTCCAGCAGAAGCTTATCTGTCATTAAAGTACCATTTTCATTTGGGTGGAAAAAATGCTCATGGTAAAACGTTTTAAAATCGCCTTTTATCATTTCATCCCTGAAATACCGATAAGGTTGCATCGCTGTTATCAGGGTTTGAAAATATCTTGTTTTAAATAAATGTCTTGCTTCCCAGGTCACCGTTTCATCTTTTTGTATAAGGCCGGTCATTACTCCTGCAATTGCTCTCTCATTCGTTTTTGAAGTTGAGATCATATGCAGGTCGATGCTTCGGCTTAGATCAAATACAATTTCTACAGACGCATTTATTTGTATGCTGGTTTCTATGCAAGCCATTAATTAAACAAAAGGCATTTTCACCACCACTGCTTTCAGCAAAGAATTACGTACAGAAATATAAATTTCTGTGCCGATAGCAGTATGAAAAGTGTCTACGTACCCCATACCAATGGCTTTGCCAAGGCTGGGCGATTGTGTACCGGATGTTACACGGCCGATCACTTCGCCTTCAAAAGTTTTTATTTCATAATCGTGGCGGGCAATTCCTTTTTCCAGCATTTCAAAGCCAACGAGTTTTTTGGATGGTCCTTCCGTTTTTTGTTTTTCAAATACCGCCCTTGAAGTAAAATCTTTCGTGAACTTGGTTATCCACCCCAGGCCTGCTTCAATTGGCGATGTGGTATCATCAATATCATTTCCATACAGGCAGAAGCCCATTTCCAGCCTTAAAGTATCTCTTGCGCCTAGGCCGATCGGTTTGATATTTTGTGCTGCACCTGCAGTAAAAATGGCATCCCATATTTTATCGGCTGCCCCGTCTTTATCTTCAAAATATATTTCCACGCCACCGGCACCAGTATACCCTGTAGCACTGATGACTACATTATCAACTCCGGCAAATGTTCCTTTAGCGAATGTGTAATATTTCAAATTCAGCACATCCATATCGGTCAATGTCTGTATGATCTTTGTTGCATTAGGCCCTTGTACTGCCAGCAAACCGGTTTTATCGGAAATATTATGCATTTCCACATTGTTGGTATTGCGGTTGCTGATCCATTTCCAGTCTTTATCAATATTGCCGGCATTTACTACGAGCATGTACACATTGTTCTCTTCAATGCAATATACCAGCAGGTCATCCACGATACCGCCGTCTTCATTTGGCAGGCAGCTATACTGTGCTTTGCCATTGGTAAGTTTGGAAGCATCATTGCTCGTGAGTCGTTGGATCAGTTCCAGCGCATCCGGGCCCTTCAACATGAATTCTCCCATATGGCTTACATCAAATACACCTACGTTATTGCGTACGGCAGCATGTTCGTCATTGATACCTGTATAAGAGATAGGCATATTATACCCGGCAAAGTCAGCCATTTTAGCGCCCAGCGCAATGTGCTTGTCAGTAAAAGGAGTATTCTTCATGATGAAAATTTAGGCTGCAAATGTAAATTAAAAATGCAAGGTTAGAACGCTGATTTTTATGATTGTCATGATTTGCGCTGATGATTGCTGCTTCTTACAGGCTTATGGCTCAAAAGTTTTTGCTACAGACTTTTTTTAGGGTCGGTACCGTAGGTCAGACTCTAAAAAAAGTCCCGCCAAAAGGCAGGACCGTTGTTGCTTCAACTTCAACTCAACTATTGAAACATCTTTAGTTATTTCATCATTGCCATTATCATTGGGTTGTATGTTGGCATTATAAAATCATTTTCGCCGGATTGAGCAGCTGCATTGCTTTTCTTTTCATCTATTTTTTTCAGCTGATCATTGATCTTTTCACTTTCCTTACGCAAAGAATCTGTTATTCTCTTTTCTTCCGTATCCCTTTTCACTTTAATGGAATCAATTGCTTTTTCGTGGCGTTCATTTTCATAACGATAATCTGTATCGTCTTCTATTTGTATACCATTCTCATTGATGCGTATATTGTGGCTTCCACCTTTAACCTCTATACCCCTGTCTCTTCTCCTGTTTTCTTTTTTCCAGCTATCGGCAGGTTCGCCCTGCAGGTCATATAAACCGTCTTCTTTCATTGTATAGGTTACACCCCTGTCCCAGCCACGTTCTACATCGTCCATTTCTATTCTCCAGTCGTCGCCCCATGGACCATCCATTTGTATTTCATTACCCAAGCCGATGCTTTCGTCAATTCTTATTTGTTTACCAACCGGTACATGCACTGTGATGATCACCCGCTGGTTGCGGAACTTATCGGTTTTGTTAACTGCAATTCCCCTGTCAATTACCAGTGAAGAATCTATCTGCCTTGCATTGAAATCGATTTTAGAAGCGAGGGTATTTGCTTCATTTTTATTGTAACCATTGCTGAGGCGCAACATGGTAACATAGAAGCTGTCGCCGGTTGCTTTTACGATCTCTACTCTTACATTCCTTACATAAGCAGTATCTTCTGTAAGCACATCAAATGGTCTTAGCTGGAACCACTGCCTGCGGTAGTATTTTTTCTCCGGGGTCAATGTTGTTATTTCTAATTTATTGATGCCAGGATTGGTTAATACTACTTGTTCCTCTGCAATGGTATTGTTGCTTCTGAAATCCCTGAACAAAGAGCTAAGCAATCCAACGAAGCATATGAGGCCCAGTATCCACATGGCGGCGAAACTGCTGCGCAACCATTTGCGGTTCGATTTAACTTTTGCGATCCTGCGAATGATCCAGGTAATGATACCGATGATAGGCACTGCGATAAAGAATATTAAAGTACCCCATGCAAAGGCATTTTGCCAGCCGCTATGCAGTAAGAAATCTTTTGCAGGGAACATACCGATAGAGAATATTCCAAAGCCAAATAAAGCAAACACAAGGAATATTACTACAGAACCGATGATGAAGTAAGCAAAGATCTTGAACAGCAGGGCTATAATGTCTCCGAAAGAATTACGGCTTCGTCTTGTCATCTGTCCGATATCTGCTCCTACTGCCTGGCCTCTTTCTTTTGCCATAGCGCTTGCTTCTTTACCAAATTTCTCAGCACGTTGCTGCATGCCCTTCATTTCTTCCATTACAGAGTTTTTAATAGAGTTCATATCTACTTTCTCACCTTTCATTTCCAGCTTTTCTGTAGTGGTATTTGCTTCAGGAATTACGAGCCATAAAATGATGTAGATGATAAGCGCACCCGGGCTGAATGTGAACCCGAAGGGAAAATCGCCCCAGTGACCCCAGCGGGAAACAAAGCTCAGGAATGGCAGCAGGAACAATACTCTTGGGATCCAGGCATTCACGCCGAAATAATTCCCGATACCGCTGCATACACCGGCTATGATCTTATCATCTGTATCCCGGTATAATTTTTTTTTCATTCCTCCTATCTCTGCAGAAGCAGTGCTTGGAACCGCTACCCAAAGAATAAGATATGGAAGCAAACCAAAGCCGAAAGAGAAGAACAGGATCACAAAAATGATGCGTACCACTACTACATCAATACCGAAGTAGTTGGCAAGACCGCTACAAACACCACCGATCACTTTTTCATTTTCGTTGCGGAACAAACGTTTTGACCGACCAGCCTGGAAAGGAGCAGAAGCTGCTGCATTGCTGCTTTCATTTTCTGTTTTTGAGCTGCTGGAAGTAGTTTCTTCAGCGGCTTCAAAGTCTTCAGGGCGACCCATACTTTTAATGATGGCATTTACATCATCGTCTGTAATGCAGGTAGATCCTGACTTTAAGCGCTCCTGGAACAATTCCCCGATGCGGCTTTCTATATCATTGATAATCTCTTCTTTGCCCTCTTCATTTGCAAAGTGCCTGTTGAGGCTATCTGTATATTGCTTTAAAAGGTCAAAAGCACTAACTTCTATTGGAACTACCCGCCCCTGGAAGTTTATGTTTATTACTTGTTTCATGACGTAATAATTGAGTTTTTTTGTCTTCATCCCTTCTCTTCAGAAAGAATGCATGGCTAAATGTTGTTTCGGTTTGTTGAAGTTGAATACCAAAAAAGCATGGCTATACTTTGAATTGGTAGTTTTTATTCTGTTTTTACCGTGAGCGCCTGCACTGCGTTGGCCAATTCGTTCCAGGTGGCTTCCAGTTCGTTGTAGAAGGCAGCTCCTTTATCGGTAAGTGAAAAATATTTTCGTGGCGGCCCACTGTTACTTTCTACCCAGCGGTAAGTAAGCAATTCTGCGTTTTTGAGCCTGGTGAGCAAGGGGTAAAGCGTACCCTCGAAAATGTTGAGATTGGCTGCACGCATCTTATCTATAATATCGGAAGGATATGCTTCCCCCTGTTTTATGACCGACAAGATGCAAAATTCCAAAACCCCCTTGCGCATCTGGCTTGCTGTGTTATCAATATTCATGGCTGTACTGTTTTAAAAATTCATGGCTATACTTTATCAAAAGGTAAGTGGGGTTTGGTGAGTAGTGAATGGGTCTTCCGGATTTCCTGTTTACCACTTGCCATCAACCATTTCCCCCTTTGATAGAACAAAGATAGAGTTTATTTGGTACTATGCAACACATAATACCATTTATTTTAAAGTAGTTGGTGGTGAGATAGATGCTGGTTATTAATAAAACATAAGATAATCAATCAGTTATGATAAATTTGAGGGTCAAAAAAAATTTCCGAAAGATTTAAATGGCAAATAAAATTGATGAGCGGTCAATTTTTTATAAGGTCTTACGCATTCTGTTAAATAATATATAAGTCATAGCTTTGTTTGCAACCGATATGTATTTAAACCGTCCAACAGGCATAAACTATTAGCCATGAAAAGAATTATACCCCTCATTACATTAGCAGCGATATTGCTTTCTGCCTGTAAAAGCAGCAAGAATTACCTGGAGCGTTCAGACGAAGACCGTGCCCTACAGGATGCTGTAAAGCGATTGGGCAAAGATGCCAGTGATGAAAATGCGGTGGCAGCCGTTCCTGTGTTATATAAGAGTATATCAGCAACACGGCTGGCCCGCATCAAAAGTTATCAATCCGGTACTGACCTGACCAGGTGGGACAAGATCATTTCTGAATACAACCAGCTGCAATCTGCCTACAACAGTATTATCAATACTACCGGTGCATTCAAACTGGTAACACCAGACAACTACAGTACACAATTGCTGGAAGCGAAACAGCATGCTGCAGAAGATTATTATAATTATGCAGAGAGCCTGCTTCAAAAACCAGGCAGAGACAATGCAAAAAAAGCTTATACCAATTTCAAAAAAGCCAATGGTTATTTAGATGGTGGTTATAAGGATGCGCAAACAAAAATGAACGAGGCTTATGAAAATGCGATCGTTGATGTAGTGATCAATCCCGTGCAGGACAACAGCTTTTTTATGAACAGTGGATGGGGCAATAGCTGGAATAGTTACAGCAATGATTATTTCCAGCGCACATTGGTAAGGGACCTTGACAACAATAGCAGCAACAACCGCAACTATGCCGCCCGTTTTTACAGCGACTGGGAAGTACGTAATAAAAATATTGATGTTGACTGGGAGGTGAATCTTATTTTAAGGAACCTGGATATTCCACAACCAAGCCGGTCTAATTACAGGCAAACAAGAAATAAAAAAATAGAAACAGGAAGAGATACTGCCGGCAGGCCTGTTTACCAAACAGTGTCAGCATCACTGGTATTTACAAGGTATAGTTTTACAGCCTATGCCAATATGGACGTACAGATTAAAGACCTGGTTACGCCTAAAGCTATCAGCAACAGGAATTTCCGGGAAGATTACCGCTGGCAGGAAGAAAGAGCGACTTACACTGGTGATAGCCGTGCATTGACCAACAGCGATTGGGATGCTGTTAACAACAATAATTTCCGGGAGCCACGCAGGGAGCAGGTAGTGGAAGAGTTATACCGTAAATTATATAGCCAGATACTCAATCATATAAGATATACTGTGGAGTGGTAAAATATGCAACCGCAATATTGTAATCCAAAGACCGAAGGGTCTTTGGATTTTTTATTTTATTTACTATTTTGACCTCGTACCTTAAACAAACGCTCTATGAAAATTATTAAAAGCATTCAAAACAGGATCTATGAAATAAGGGGAGAAAGGGTTATATTGGACAAAGACCTGGCTATTCTTTGTGAAACAGAAACCAAACGTGTAAAGGAAGCTGTTAAAAGAAACAGCAAAAGATTCCCTCCCGATTTTATGTTTCAACTTACAAAAGAAGAATTTGACAACATCAGGCCATTTGTAGATACTATTGAAGCGTCCGATGGTTTGAGGACGCAAATTGCGTCCTCAAACCGGGGCGGCTCCCGATATCTACCTTATGCCTTTACAGAACAGGGCGTGGCCATGCTGAGTGGTATCTTAAACAGTGATAAGGCCATTGCTATGAATATTGCCATCATGCGGGCTTTTGTAGAAACAAGAAAGCTGTTGTTATCAGAATTAAATTTTAAAGAACAGCTCAAACAAATCAAAGAAAGGTTGGGGTAACATGATGCACAGCTTAACCAGCTATATAATGCAATGGAAAACCTGCTGGATGAAAAAATTGCTCAGCGGAAATGGGATGACAGGGAAAGAATTGGTTTTAAAAAATAAGGCCGTTACTTCATTTCCATTTCGCAATCATTCATAACGATACTTCCCATAAGCCCATCGCAGGTTCCTTTTAAAGAAACTATTTGTTGCTTTTGAAGAGCTGCTGCTTTTTCTTCATTATTAAATTCGCAGAGTATGGTTCTTTGCCTGTTGGCACCAGTAAGTACAATGTAAATATTTCCAGCTATGCCTTTGGTAATTTCAACAATGCTCCCCGTTACTATCAATGTTTTTCCTTTGTAACTCCTGTCTGCTTTTACTTCATTGGCGATGTAATCAGCTGAAAGCTGCAAGGAGGTAATGCGTATAATTGAATCTGCGGGCAGTTTATTCGATGAATCTTTCATAGCCGGAAGTGGAATATCCTGAACAGTAAAATCAGGATTATCCTCCGTCGTATTACAAGAGAGTAAACAGAATGATAATAAGGCCAGGAATGAAACGAAATATACTTTAATTGCTCTCATACAATTGCAGGTTGTTCTATTAAAAATACTTAACAGAGTCGTTGCAACGAATACAGCTATTAAATTTTAGGAGAAAATTGTGTACACCACCCAGCTCAGGGCATAAGCCAGCACTGTCATATAGGTCAGTTGAATGATGGGCCATTTCCAGCTGCGGGTCTCTCTTTTTACAATGGCGAGTGTGCTCATACATTGCATAGCAATAACGTAAAACACCAACAGCGACAACCCGGTTGCAAGA
>CAYOLS010000009.1:0-34424 GCA_964404845.1 uncultured Ferruginibacter sp.
GTATTTTTAACTGCTTAAAACTATAACATGGAACCCTACAACACTGGTAGTATCAACCCAACATTAATGAAGCTGATGTACGATACCACGCCGGAAGAGCTGATCGCCATCAACAATATTGTAAAGGATATGAAAGACGACCAGATCCACCAATTTGTGATGATCTACCGTACCAAAAGAAAAGATCCGCAAACTATTTTGCTCACCTGCCTGCTTGGTCTTGTTTGTGTGGCGGGCATTCATCGTTTTATTGTTGGCGAGATTGGTATGGGAATTTTATATGTACTTACCGGCGGCCTTTGCCTCATTGGTACCATTGTGGATGCGGTAAATCACAAAACCATTGCTCTGGATTATAACCAGAAAATGCTGGCAGAAACAATGATCATGATGAACATTGGCAGGCATTAAGTTTAAGTAGCTGTTGAATTTTATATTAAACGAAATGTCAGGCTGAGCTTGTCGAAGCCGGGTTTAATAATCATATGAAATGGCTTTGATAAGCTCAGCCTGTAAATAGTTCTAAAATTCCCTTTTATGAAAGCAAAAATTTCCTTTTCGATCCTACTGTTATTCGTATGCAGCTGCCTGTTTGCGCAGCAGCCAAACAAACCAGCCTACGATTCTGTGCTAGCCAAAAAGCTGGGCGCCGATCAGTACGGCATGAAGCAATACGTGATGGTGATATTGACCACGGGCAAGGCAGATATAAAGGAAAAAGCAGTAAAAGACAGTTTGTTTGCGGGACACATGAAAAATATTAACCGGCTGGCAGACGAAGGAAGGCTGGTGCTCGCAGGTCCGTTCGGTAAAAATGATATCAATTACAGGGGTGTATTTATTTTTAATACTACTTCGGTGGATGAAACAAGGACAATGGTAGATACCGATCCTGCTGTAAAGGCCGGTGTGTTTGATGCGGTTTATATTCCATGGTATTGTTCGGCCGGGCTTATGCAGGTGAACGAGATACATAAGAAGGTGGCGAAAATTTCTTTTTAGGACCATAGCCGATAGTCCATGGTCCATAGATGATCGTTAAACCTTTTGAAGTATTTAATCATTGAGAGCCATACCTTAAGTTTTCCTGATAATAATACCCTTCAAAGAACTTTACCCCGCTATCGTCCATGGACTATCGACTATGGTCTCTGGTCTATCCCCTACTATTTAACACCCCGTCCGCAAAATAACCCCTACCTTTGCCGCAGTTCATTTATTTAGCGGCATTATCAGCCAGTTTATCCCAACTTTGAAACCCTCATAGTTCCCACTCGTTTTTAATGATGAAGCCAGCCTTCATTTCCGCACTGATTTAAAAATTATAACATTGTTATTTAAAGACTTACAGCTCATTCAGCCCATCCTCGATGCGTTGAATGAAGAAGGTTATAGCAATCCCACGCCTATACAGCAGGGTGCTATTCCTCCCATTTTAGCCCAAAAAGATCTTTTGGGTTGTGCACAAACAGGTACCGGTAAAACGGCTGCATTTGCCATCCCGATGCTGCAATTGCTCGCCAAACCAAAAACCATGGCAAGCGGCCACAAGCCGATCCGTGCATTGATATTGACCCCTACCAGGGAATTGGCCATCCAGATACAGGAAAGCTTTGATGCTTACGGCCGTCATCTCCGTTTAAAAAATATGGTGATATTCGGCGGTGTTAACCAGCACAGCCAGGTGGAAACCCTAAAAAGAGGGGTGGATATTTTAGTAGCTACTCCGGGTCGCCTGCTGGATCTCTGGAACCAGGGCTTTATCAATTTAAAAGACGTAGAGATTTTTGTACTGGATGAAGCAGATCGTATGCTGGACATGGGCTTTGTACACGACGTAAAAAGAGTGCTGACCAAGCTCCCGGAAAAAAAGCAAACGCTTTTCTTTTCTGCCACCATGCCGCCGGAAATTCAATCGCTGGCCAACAGCATGTTGCATGAGCCGGTAAAAGTTGCCGTTACACCACCGAGCAGCACAGCAGATACCATTACACAATGGTTGTATTATGTAGAGAAGCAAAACAAGCGGGCGCTGCTGGATCATATTTTAAAAGACCGCAGCATTGAAACCGTACTGGTATTCACACGCACCAAGCATGGCGCAGATAAGGTTGTGAAGGACCTTCATAAGACCGGTGTTACTGCAGAAGCGATACATGGCAACAAATCGCAGAATGCAAGACAAAGGGCATTGAGCAATTTTAAGAACCGCACTACAAGAGTGTTGGTGGCAACGGATATTGCAGCAAGGGGTATTGATGTGGATGATCTCACGCATGTGATCAACTACGAGCTGCCTGAAATTCCTGAGACCTATGTGCATCGCATTGGCCGTACGGGCCGTGCTGGTGCAAACGGTATCTCTTTTTCTTTTTGCGAAGCAGAAGAAACGGCAGACCTGAGAGATATTCACAAGCTCATTGGAAAAAATATTCCTGTGCAGGACCAGCATCCGTGGCACACCACTTTTACAGAAATAAAAAGCAGGCCGGCTCCGGGGCAAAACCGTCCGCCACGCCCGCCAAGAAATAACAACGGGCATCCTAAAAATAACCAACAGGGTAAACGCAAGCCGCAGCAGCACAACAGGCCGCAAGGTAGCGGAGATAAAAAGCCTGTGGCGAGGAGCGTTTTTTAAATAGGGAGAAAATTGAAGTTCATATAATTTCCTTATCTAAACGTATTGTCAGGCTGAGCTTGTCGAAGTCGGAGTTATTCCTTTTCAATCCCGGCTTTGACAAGCTCAGCCTGGCATTTTTGTATTAAAATTTCGGATTGCCGTTAAGCAAACAGCGCTATTTGAACTGGTTTCGCCGGTTGCTGATAAGCAGTATCATGGCTGATATAAAATACTTCTGTCGCTACGTACCGGCTGGCTACAACAATTTTTGTTTTGCCGGCATGCGCATTAAACAGGTCTTCCACGAGTTTAGGATCATTATTATCTCTTGATAAATGACTCAGCAATAAATGGCTCATAAATTCCGGGCGGTGATGGATGAAAACTTCCAGCGCCTGCTTATTACTTAAATGCCCGTGCCCCCCGCTGATGCGTTGCTTCAAAACCCATGAATAGCGGCCATTCTGCAACATGTCTTCATCGTAATTGCTTTCTAAAAATGCAGCGTGGCATTGTTTAAAATGTTGGGTGAGGTTATCGCAGGCAATACCGATATCTGTAAAAACGCCTACGGTAATATTATTATGCTCAATGGTAAAGCTGTAAGGCTCCCTGGCGTCGTGCTTTTTGGAAAATGCTTTTATGGTGAGTCCTGCAATATTAGTGCTGCAATTATCACTCAGCCATTGCAATTGCGAAGCATGCGTCCGCAACCTGCTATTGTCGTAAGTTCCTTTTGAAATATAAACGGGCAGCGCATATTTTTTCGCAAGCACATCTACTCCTTTAATGTGATCGGTATGCTCATGCGAAATGAACAATGCTTTTATTTTCTGCATGGATAGGCCGATACCCTTCATCCGGTTCTCTATTTCCCGGCAGGACAGGCCCGCATCTATCAATACCGCTTCCGTCTGGTTGCCTATATAATAAGCATTTCCATTGCTGCCGGAGTTAAGTGATGCAATTTGTAGCGCCATGCTCCAAATTTCGTAAAAAACGCCGGTTGATAGTATGGAAGTGAATAATTATTGATCACTGTTTATTGATTATTAAAACGCATAACCGTTTTCAATTATCCATTATCAACTTTCAATTAATCAACTTCCTACCCGCTGCATCTCATCATTTGCACTACCACTGTTTCTTCGGATGGTCTTGAAAGGCTTGCCAAAGCGGTAGCTGAACGAAAGAGTCGCTACCCGGCTGTCTCTTTTCAGCCAGAAATATTCTTTGGAGTTTTCAAAGTCAGTAAGACCTTCCATTCCGTTCTTATGAAAAATATCTCTTACGCTCAACTTGAGTGTTCCTTTCTTTTTTAATACTGGTCTTGCTGCTGCCACCACTACCTGCGAAATAGGGTAGAGGATCTCCTGCAGGTCGTTCCTTGCCCTGCCGGTATAAAAGCCGGATAATTCCGCCGTATATATTTTGCCGATCTTGAACTGGTTGTTCATGCTGAAGTTGAACTGGTGCACATCGGAGTTGTAATTATTCCACACATAACCTTTCAGCTTTTTATAATTGTACAATGCCTGTGCTGTAAAGAACCACCATTTTGTAGCATTGATCTGTGCACCCACAGATGCGCCGATATTATACGCTTCGCCTACATTGCCCGTTGTATAGATCAGTATATTGTTATTATCTCTCTGGAATATCTGCGAATAATAATCTTTGATAAAGCTGTAGCTCAGCGTTGTAGTGATCTTTTGCCTGAACAAATGGCTTACTTCAAAATTCCAGCTGAACTGCGGGCGGGTAAACGGGTTGCCTTTTTCATACGTGTACTTATTGATGGTAAACGTAAAAGGATTCAGCTTTTGAAAAGGTGGCCTGTCGAGCCTGCGGCTAACCGTAACCGTTATGGAGTTGTTGCTGTCTGCATCAAAGCTGATAAAGCCAGAAGGGAAGAGCGATGTATAATCATTGTCAAAAGAAGAATCAGGCCTTATACCATGCCCCAGCTGTGTAGCAGTGTACCTTGTATTTTCCAGGCGAAGGCCGGCCTGGTAGCTCCATCTTTTAAATTTCTGCTGTACACTTCCGTAGGCTGCATAAATATTTTCATCATACACAAAATGGTTGGTCTTGCCCGGGTCTTGCTGCCAGGGACCGCCATCGCTGTAGCTGTATTTTGCTTCATTGTCCGTTTTTGTATTGGCGGCTTTTACACCTGCATCCAGTTGTGCATCTTTTGCAAACTTCCATACATAGTCTGCCTTGGCAGATAATATTTTGAGTTTTGCCGGCAGGTCACCCCTGCTGCCTTCGTAATAATATTGTGGTACTTCTCTTTCGTTGGTGAACAACTGGTCGTTCACGATATCATAGTTCAGCCAGTCAGCATCTATAGATAATTCATTCTTTTTATTAAATGCATGTTTGGCGTAAACGGTGATGTTGCCGTTTTTAAGATCGTAGGTTGTTTTGCTTTTTGTGTTGATGGCAGAGTCTACTTTATCCGTTGCGTCCAGCCAGGTGGCCATGGCATCGCTGGTACCGTCCCTGTTGGTCAGGCTACCCGTGAGCGTTATGCCAAGTGTTGTTTTATTGGTTAAAAAATAATCAAGCCCTGTTTTAACTGTATTGTTATTGAAGTTCGTTTTAAAGCTGGTGGGCTGATCCAGCCTTGCAGAGTCGCCACCGTTAGCTTTAAAGTAAGTGCGCAGCGCATACATATCCGTATAGAACTTACTGTAGTTGCTGCTCCAGGTAAGAAAAGCGTTGTATTTACCATTGCGGTAATTCATTACCAGGCTGTTGTTGTTTTTATGATAACGGCCATGTCCGGCAGATAATGTAAAGTTGCCGTTGAATCCTTTTTGTTTGTTCTTTTTTGTTTTGATATTGATGATCCCCGCATTGCCCGCAGCATCATATTTTGCAGAAGGATTGGTGATGAGCTCTATCTGCTCCACCTGCGATGAGCTCATGCTGTTGAGCATATTGGTAAGATCATTGCCTGATAAATAAGTAGGCTTGTCATCTATCATTACCAGCACGCCTGCTTTGTTCTGCAAGCTCACGCCGCCGTTCCTGTCGACCAATACGCCCGGTGATTTTTCCAGCAGCTCCAACACTGTTGTGCCGGCATTACTGATCATGGCATCCACATTCACCACGGTTTTCCCCTGTACCTGCTGTATAAAGGGTTTGCGAGACTGCACCGTAACGGCCTGCAATGTTTGTGATGCTGATTTCAGCACCGCCTGTTGCTGCCATCCGTCTGCAGGCAATTGGTATATTTTGGTGGTTGAAGGTTCGGAGCCGGTATGGCTTATTTTAAAAAAATAACTGCCTTCGGGTACATTCTGAAAAATAGCATTGCCGTCTTTATCGGTCAATGCTGTTCTTGACAGGGCGGAGTCGGCCGCTTTGCGCATTTCTATGCTGGACCCCGAAGCCGGTTGCCCTTTTTCATTTTTAACCTGTAGGGTAAAAGTTTGCTGGGCCATTGCATGGCCTGAGAATAATAAAAAAAGAAAGAAAAATATTTTTTGCATGCAGACAGATTATCTGCCACAATATTAAAGCAAAGGCATGTGGCTGCCGGGGCAATTTTGTTCAATGGTAAAACGGGACAAATACTGTAGCAAAAAGATTTTGATTTGATCAAGGAGGGCGCTTTGTTGGTAAAAACGGGACAAAATAACGAATGGGTAAGCGGCCGCTTACCCATTGTAAAAAGTTGTTGCAAATAGTTAGTACCTGCGTGGTCCGTTGTTTCTAAAGCCACCTCCACCTTGCGGTCGGCCGCCGCCCGATGGTGGTCCGCTGCGCTCTTCAGCTTCTTTAACAACCAGGGGTTTTTTACCGAGTGAAATTCCGTTCATGCTTTCCATGGCATCTGTACCTTCTGCCCTGTCTGGCATTTCTACAAAGCCAAAAGCACGGCTTTTCCCGGTTTCTTTGTCAATGGCTACTTTAGCGGATGTAACTGTTCCGAATTTTTCAAATATCTCTTCCAGTTCAGCGTCATCCAGATCATAAGGTAGGCCTGCTACGAATAATTTCATTTGGGTGTTTTTTGTAAATGTATAAAAACTTATTTCATCTATTTAATATTATTTTTGGAACAATTAATGTATCTAATCTTCTTACATTCATATTATTAACTAACACTATCAATTACACGTTATGAATAAACTGATAAGAGCATTGATCGCAGGTTATGGAGCAAAGAAGTTAGGTGGCGGTTGCCTCGGCACCATCGTTGTCTTCCTTATTATCTACTGGGCGCTGGGTCAAACCGGCTGCTAATATGTGCATTCAGCTTCACTTATACACTTTGCCGGTTTATAAGTAGGTGCATAAACTGTGCTAATTAACAGACGCATAAATTTGGTTCCGGGTTACTATGCATGCTATCTTTATTGAACAATAAGAATTGAAAAAGGCGGGTTCCCTGCCTGAAACAGTTCGAAAAGAGCATCGGGTAGTAAAAGAAAAAACCTGGGGAAAACCGAGGTCGGACTTTAAAAGACTTGATGCTTTTTTTATGTTTTTATGCGCTAAAATCAAAGGAGGCCTTTCGGCCTCCTTTGTACTTTTTAATATTCTATCACTTTTATCAGCATGCCTTTTTTAACGGCGTCTGTTTGCTGCATACCATTTAGTATCGCAAATTCTTCCATTCTTTTATCGGCCACTTTAAAATATTTGAAAGCCTGCGCCAGTGTGCCATTTGCTGCTACTGTTTTAATGCGCACTCTTTCCGGTTTTTTGTTGATCTTGTTCGCATCTGTCAGCTTTTTAAAGCTTTGCATGGTGCTGGTAAAAGAGGGCTGGTACTGTGTAAATGATTGCGCCGCTGCCACACCCATCATCATCAGTATATCTTTATCAAACTGGTAAAAATATGCCTGCACCCTTAATGGTTGCTGCTGTTGTTGCTGTTGCGGGTCTTGTTTGGTATCTGCCAGTATCATCAGTGTTTTGTAACCGTTAATAGTGGTTTCTTTCTGATCTACCAATTGCAAACCATTTTGCTGCAGGAAAGCCTGGCCCGCTTCCTGCAGGCTTTTGGCCGTGCCGCCCGCCAGGTACAACAGTGCCTGTCCGTCTGCCGGCGCCATTTGCACACGCTGCGGGCTGTTCTGGTATTTCCAGGCCTGGGGTACATTAAACTGGAATTTCATTTGCGGGTGGTAAAAAATATTGTTCTCTAAAAAGCCCTGCCTTGGATCTTCGCCATACACCAATCCTTCTATCCTTCTTAAATACACATCCCTGTTCACCTGCGGGTTGGTCATACTTAGTTTCTGCTGCCATTCCGTAGCCGATTTATCTACCGCCACATTCCTGTCGTCAGGATTTGGGTGCGTAGATAAAAAGTCCGGCAATTCTTCTGCGCCCGCAGCCTGGCTTTGTCTTTTAAGCGTATTGAAAAAATGCGCCATTTCGTGTGCATTGTAATTGATCTTGCTGGAGTATTCCACACCCAACTGGTCGCTCTGCCTTTCTGCATCCCTGCCAAATTTCAGGAACAGTAATCCCAGGCCTTGCGAAGCCTGTTCTGCAAACTGCCCAAGCTCAGGTTTGATGATCATCCCGGCGATCAATCCCAGCTGGCCAAATACCTGCTTGCTTTGCTGCACTACGGTATGCCTTGCCGTAATATGACCGATCTCGTGGCCGAGCACCCCGGCAAATTCTGCCTCATTATTAAAATGCGCCATGATGCCCCTGGTAAAATATACATAGCCGCCGGGCACAGCAAATGCGTTCAATATATCAGAATCCACAATGCGGAAATTATACTGGAGATTGGGCCTGTGGCTAACAGCAGCCATGGCTTTTCCCTTTTCGTTGATGAAGCGTTGCAGGGTTGAGTCTTCATACAAACCATACTGGGCAATGATCTGCGGATCTGCCTCCTGGCCCATGGCTATTTCCTGCGATTCGCTGATAAAAACAACTTGTCTTTTACCGGTTACCGGATTTTTAGCGCAGCTGTTTACCATAAAACCTGTTGCTGCCAGCAACCCGATAGAAATGAATTTTTTCATTTGTCTTTTTTTGAGTGGACCGCCAACAGCGGCAATAGAAAATTAATGCAAATATTAAAAAAATGCAATACCGTTTAGTTGGGTTGTGTATCCGTTTTAAAGTTTAAATAACTAAAATATCAGGCTGAGCTTGTCGAAGCCGGGTTTATTCATGATCTGATGCTGACTTCGACGAGCTCAGCCTGACAGTATTCTCCTAACTGATACGCTACCTTAATTTATTAACGTAGTGATTAGACGATTAAAAAGAGGGAAAGTTTGCATCCAGGCGAAGCAGCATCATTAAATTCTTTTTGGCGGCTTTTAAATGTCGCCAGCCTTTTAAAAAACCCCAGTACGGAATGCCGTTGTGTTTATGATTGTAGCGGCTGATGCGGAACATCATTTTCCAGTGCGTTAATATGATGCCCATGGCTTTCCACAGGGAATAATTGTTGGCATAAATATGCTGCGTACCGGCGCCGGCGCCATTGTATTCGAGTATAGAATAATTCTTCCCTTGCTTCAGGTCTTCTATGGAGGTACATTTTATATCGTAGCGGCCATAATAGAATTTTCCTGCATAGTGACTAAAGCCGTCAAACAACTGTTGCAGGCGTTCGTCGATCTCGTTGTCGATACCGACCAGTTTTCCGCCCTGGCTGCGGTTGCTCGCATGCGATAAAAAATACTTTTCGCCGGCAGGCAGGATATTATTTTTCCAATCCGCATGCTTTACCAGCATTTCGTCTATTTTAAAACGGATGCCTTCATGCCTGCGCATCAGTTCTTCAATCCTGCTTTGTCCATCGCCGATAATAAAAGCGGGTTCTTTTTTGAGAAAGCCGGAAATGATGCCCTTCTCTTCATTGGGCATACGGAAATAAAAAGCACTTACCTCCAGCTCATAGTCCACCAGCTCCTGTACAAGATATTCGACCGATATAGTGTCGTGGTATTTTTTCAGCTGCTCAGGGTTGGAGATCTTGCGAAACATGAAACCCATCATGCCTACATTGGGTTTTACAATAAAAGGGTAGCTGAATCCGGCGGCGGCAACCTGCTGTTCTACTTCATTAAAAGGCGTTTCGGGCTGAATATAAGTGGTGTTGGGATAAGAGCCCGGCGGCAACTGTTCATACATTTCTTTTTTTCCTTCCCCTTCAAAGCCGCCAAATGTAAGCGTTGGATTAGACGGTGTGAAAAACCAGGGTGTACCGGAGCGGATAATGTACCAAACCCAAACAGGTGAAATAGGAATATACTTTGCGTGGTGGTGCCAGGTCTCCCAATGTGTTAGCTTATAAAGCGCTTCCTTAATTTTCATCAGTGCTGCCAAAATTAGCATTTTTGTTCTTGTTCGCTTGCTTTCTTTTCTTTCCTTTGCTATTTCAAAACAATAAGCATCAATTTACTACAGGCATGAAAAGATATATCATTTTAATATTGTCGTTTTTTTTGTTTTCATGTGGAGGCAATAAAGAAAAAGACGACAATGATGCCGGGCTGGATGCAAACACCGACAGCATTGTTAATGAAACGGGCACGCCGGAAGACAATACAGATTCAAAACTATATGTATGGCGGGCAAATCCCGATTACACAAAAGTTAAGAACACTGCAGCTCAAGCTTCCATCCTCAATGCTGATTCGCTGATAAAAGGATTGAATCAGCATTATGAAAATATATACCTGGAAAAAATAAAACAGGGTGGCGATACTTTGTACACCGTTATTAAAAACAGCGAATACCTTACACAGCGTATGGGCAGCACGGGTGCTGAAATATATATTACCGATGTGGTGTTAAATCTCACTTCCGTTCCGGGGGTAAAATATGTAAAGGTAGATATGGAAGAAGGCGATCATGCCGGTCCCGGCGTATGGAGCGCTGCTGATTTTAAAAACTATAAAGAAGTAATTCAATAATATGGTTTCGTACAATCCCAAAGACTGGTTCAGTTATCTTTTCCGTTTTCACAAAGCGGATACTTTTCGCAAACTGGCGCCACTGTTGCTGGGAATGGCCTTGTATTCGGGTGCTATCGCCTACTTTGAACTGGAAGTGTGGAAGCTGTCGGAAAAGAGCCATTTAAAAAATATTCCTGTAATGCACAGCCTGCTGGGTTTTGCTATTTCCATGCTGCTGGTGTTCAGGACCAATACAGCTTACGATCGCTGGTGGGAAGCCCGCAAGCTTTGGGGAGCGCTTACCAACAACAGCCGCAACCTTGCATTAAAGCTGGCTACTATTTTGCCGGCATCGGAAGAAGCGCAGCGCAGTTTTTTCCGTAAGATCATTCCTTCTTTTGCTGAAGCATTACACACTCATCTGCGCAGGGAAAAAACAAGACTGGCGCTTGCAGACGATGATGAGCACGGGCACCTGGTACAGCATGTGGACCAGGAAAAGCATGTTCCCAACCAGATCGCACTGGTTATTTACCAGCATGTACACCAGTTGCACAAACAGGGGAGCATTACCGGGGAGCAATTGCTTTTCTTAAACAATGAGCTCATGTCTTTTTCTGATATCTGCGGCGCCTGCGAACGTATTAAGAATACGCCCATTCCTTTTTCGTACAGCGTATTTATTAAAAAGTTCATTTTTATATATATCATGACCTTGCCTTTTGGCTATGTTTTCAACCTGGGCTATTGGGTAATACCGGTGGTGATGTTTGTATTTTATGTGCTGGCCAGTCTTGAGCTGATCGCAGAAGAAATTGAAGATCCTTTTGGCGGTGATGAAAATGATGTGCCTACTGATAAGATCGCCGGGAATATTAAGAGGAATGTGGAAGAGATATTATAGGGTCGGTACCGCAGGTCACACCCGGGTTATTAACCGCACAGACGCTAATGCGCAAACACTCATAAATTATTAAGATCATATTATTTTATTGGCTATAAACGGCCCGGACCTTTGGTCCGGGCCGTTTCCGTCTTAGCGCCTTTGCGGTTAATCATTATATTTGCAGCCAATTTATTAATATGTTCAACAAAAGAATTAAGATCAAGGCATTGCTTGAGAACAGTGCAACAGATTACGAAGCAACGGTGATGGGCTGGGTTCGCAGCTTCCGTAACAACCAGTTTATAGCGCTTAACGATGGCAGTACCAATAATAATATACAGGTGGTGGCCCAGCTGGGGCAGTTTGACGAAGCCTTGCTGAAAAGGATCACAACCGGCGCATGTATCAAAGCAACGGGGAAAGTAATTGCTTCACTTGGTAAAGGACAAAGCGTAGAACTGCAGGCTTCTGCCATTGAAGTACTTGGCGACAGCGATGCGGAAAAATTTCCTTTACAGCCTAAAAAGCACAGCCTCGAGTTTTTGCGGGAGATCGCTCACCTGCGTTTCCGTACCAATACATTCGGTGCAATTTTCAGGGTGAGGAATACGCTGGCTTTTGCGGTACATAAATTTTTCAACGAGCGTGGGTTTGTTTACATGCATACGCCCATCATCACCGGCAGCGACGCAGAAGGTGCGGGTGAAATGTTCCAGGTAACAACATTGCCTTTGGATGGCACTGCCCCTAAAAATGAGGATGGCAGCATCAACTATAAAGAAGATTTTTTTGGTCGCAGCACCAACCTCACTGTAAGCGGTCAGCTGGAAGGCGAGTTTGCATCCAGGCGAAGCAGCATCATTAAATTCTTTTTGGCGGCTTTTAAATGTCGCCAGCCTTTTAAAAAACCCCAGTACGGAATGCCGTTGTGTTTATGATTGTAGCGGCTGATGCGGAACATCATTTTCCAGTGCGTTAATATGATGCCCATGGCTTTCCACAGGGAATAATTGTTGGCATAAATATGCTGCGTACCGGCGCCGGCGCCATTGTATTCGAGTATAGAATAATTCTTCCCTTGCTTCAGGTCTTCTATGGAGGTACATTTTATATCGTAGCGGCCATAATAGAATTTTCCTGCATAGTGACTAAAGCCGTCAAACAACTGTTGCAGGCGTTCGTCGATCTCGTTGTCGATACCGACCAGTTTTCCGCCCTGGCTGCGGTTGCTCGCATGCGATAAAAAATACTTTTCGCCGGCAGGCAGGATATTATTTTTCCAATCCGCATGCTTTACCAGCATTTCGTCTATTTTAAAACGGATGCCTTCATGCCTGCGCATCAGTTCTTCAATCCTGCTTTGTCCATCGCCGATAATAAAAGCGGGTTCTTTTTTGAGAAAGCCGGAAATGATGCCCTTCTCTTCATTGGGCATACGGAAATAAAAAGCACTTACCTCCAGCTCATAGTCCACCAGCTCCTGTACAAGATATTCGACCGATATAGTGTCGTGGTATTTTTTCAGCTGCTCAGGGTTGGAGATCTTGCGAAACATGAAACCCATCATGCCTACATTGGGTTTTACAATAAAAGGGTAGCTGAATCCGGCGGCGGCAACCTGCTGTTCTACTTCATTAAAAGGCGTTTCGGGCTGAATATAAGTGGTGTTGGGATAAGAGCCCGGCGGCAACTGTTCATACATTTCTTTTTTTCCTTCCCCTTCAAAGCCGCCAAATGTAAGCGTTGGATTAGACGGTGTGAAAAACCAGGGTGTACCGGAGCGGATAATGTACCAAACCCAAACAGGTGAAATAGGAATATACTTTGCGTGGTGGTGCCAGGTCTCCCAATGTGTTAGCTTATAAAGCGCTTCCTTAATTTTCATCAGTGCTGCCAAAATTAGCATTTTTGTTCTTGTTCGCTTGCTTTCTTTTCTTTCCTTTGCTATTTCAAAACAATAAGCATCAATTTACTACAGGCATGAAAAGATATATCATTTTAATATTGTCGTTTTTTTTGTTTTCATGTGGAGGCAATAAAGAAAAAGACGACAATGATGCCGGGCTGGATGCAAACACCGACAGCATTGTTAATGAAACGGGCACGCCGGAAGACAATACAGATTCAAAACTATATGTATGGCGGGCAAATCCCGATTACACAAAAGTTAAGAACACTGCAGCTCAAGCTTCCATCCTCAATGCTGATTCGCTGATAAAAGGATTGAATCAGCATTATGAAAATATATACCTGGAAAAAATAAAACAGGGTGGCGATACTTTGTACACCGTTATTAAAAACAGCGAATACCTTACACAGCGTATGGGCAGCACGGGTGCTGAAATATATATTACCGATGTGGTGTTAAATCTCACTTCCGTTCCGGGGGTAAAATATGTAAAGGTAGATATGGAAGAAGGCGATCATGCCGGTCCCGGCGTATGGAGCGCTGCTGATTTTAAAAACTATAAAGAAGTAATTCAATAATATGGTTTCGTACAATCCCAAAGACTGGTTCAGTTATCTTTTCCGTTTTCACAAAGCGGATACTTTTCGCAAACTGGCGCCACTGTTGCTGGGAATGGCCTTGTATTCGGGTGCTATCGCCTACTTTGAACTGGAAGTGTGGAAGCTGTCGGAAAAGAGCCATTTAAAAAATATTCCTGTAATGCACAGCCTGCTGGGTTTTGCTATTTCCATGCTGCTGGTGTTCAGGACCAATACAGCTTACGATCGCTGGTGGGAAGCCCGCAAGCTTTGGGGAGCGCTTACCAACAACAGCCGCAACCTTGCATTAAAGCTGGCTACTATTTTGCCGGCATCGGAAGAAGCGCAGCGCAGTTTTTTCCGTAAGATCATTCCTTCTTTTGCTGAAGCATTACACACTCATCTGCGCAGGGAAAAAACAAGACTGGCGCTTGCAGACGATGATGAGCACGGGCACCTGGTACAGCATGTGGACCAGGAAAAGCATGTTCCCAACCAGATCGCACTGGTTATTTACCAGCATGTACACCAGTTGCACAAACAGGGGAGCATTACCGGGGAGCAATTGCTTTTCTTAAACAATGAGCTCATGTCTTTTTCTGATATCTGCGGCGCCTGCGAACGTATTAAGAATACGCCCATTCCTTTTTCGTACAGCGTATTTATTAAAAAGTTCATTTTTATATATATCATGACCTTGCCTTTTGGCTATGTTTTCAACCTGGGCTATTGGGTAATACCGGTGGTGATGTTTGTATTTTATGTGCTGGCCAGTCTTGAGCTGATCGCAGAAGAAATTGAAGATCCTTTTGGCGGTGATGAAAATGATGTGCCTACTGATAAGATCGCCGGGAATATTAAGAGGAATGTGGAAGAGATATTATAGGGTCGGTACCGCAGGTCACACCCGGGTTATTAACCGCACAGACGCTAATGCGCAAACACTCATAAATTATTAAGATCATATTATTTTATTGGCTATAAACGGCCCGGACCTTTGGTCCGGGCCGTTTCCGTCTTAGCGCCTTTGCGGTTAATCATTATATTTGCAGCCAATTTATTAATATGTTCAACAAAAGAATTAAGATCAAGGCATTGCTTGAGAACAGTGCAACAGATTACGAAGCAACGGTGATGGGCTGGGTTCGCAGCTTCCGTAACAACCAGTTTATAGCGCTTAACGATGGCAGTACCAATAATAATATACAGGTGGTGGCCCAGCTGGGGCAGTTTGACGAAGCCTTGCTGAAAAGGATCACAACCGGCGCATGTATCAAAGCAACGGGGAAAGTAATTGCTTCACTTGGTAAAGGACAAAGCGTAGAACTGCAGGCTTCTGCCATTGAAGTACTTGGCGACAGCGATGCGGAAAAATTTCCTTTACAGCCTAAAAAGCACAGCCTCGAGTTTTTGCGGGAGATCGCTCACCTGCGTTTCCGTACCAATACATTCGGTGCAATTTTCAGGGTGAGGAATACGCTGGCTTTTGCGGTACATAAATTTTTCAACGAGCGTGGGTTTGTTTACATGCATACGCCCATCATCACCGGCAGCGACGCAGAAGGTGCGGGTGAAATGTTCCAGGTAACAACATTGCCTTTGGATGGCACTGCCCCTAAAAATGAGGATGGCAGCATCAACTATAAAGAAGATTTTTTTGGTCGCAGCACCAACCTCACTGTAAGCGGTCAGCTGGAAGGCGAGTTGGCAGCAATGGCATTCAGCGATATTTATACATTCGGTCCAACCTTTAGAGCGGAGAACAGTAACACGACAAGACACCTTGCCGAGTTTTGGATGATAGAACCGGAAGTTGCGTTCAACGACCTGGAAGATAACATGAACCTGGCGGAAGATTTTATCAAGTACATCATCCGTTATGCCATGGAGCATAATAAGGAGGACCTTGAATTTTTAGCACAGCGTTTAGCGGAAGAAGAAAAACAAAAGCCACAGCAGGACCGCAGCGAAATGGGCCTGATCGAAAAGCTGGAGTTTGTAGTGAACAACGAGTTTGAAAGACTTACTTACACACAAGCCATTGAAATTTTAAGAGAGAGCAATCACAATAAGAAAAAGAAGTTTCAATACCTGGTAGATAAATGGGGCGTTGACTTACAAAGTGAACATGAGCGCTATTTGGTAGAAAAGCATTTTAAAAAACCGGTGATCCTTACAGACTATCCCAAAGAGATCAAGAGTTTTTACATGCGCCTGAACGAAGATGGAAAAACTGTAGCGGCAATGGATATTTTAGCGCCGGGAATCGGTGAAATTGTAGGCGGTTCTCAAAGAGAAGAGCGTTATGACAAACTGGTAGAGCGTATGAAAGAAATGCATATCCCGGCAGAAGAAATGGATTGGTTCCTGGATACCCGCCGCTTTGGTAGTTGTCCGCACGCTGGCTTCGGACTTGGGTTTGAGCGCCTGGTATTGTTTGTAACAGGAATGACGAATATCAGGGATGTGATACCTTTCCCAAGGTATCCGAAGAGTGCGGCATTTTAGAAATTAATTATTGATTATTTTGAAACCTCCCATCCGGGAGGTTTTTTATTATTAGCTGAAGCTGTATATTTAGTAGCCCTTACAACAATCTTAAAAAACCCTACTATGCTAAGACTATTTTCATTTTTTTTGACCGCTTTACTTCCCTGCATTGTAAACGGCCAGTCTAATTTTTTAGACCAGATCCAGCGCTACCAACTCAACGACCCGAAACTTAAGGAAATCCAGTTTTGCGTTTTTAAAAAGGATATCGACAAGAAAAAGCCACTTCTTCTATTCCTGGGTGGCTCCGGGCTTGAGCCTACTTTTAAATACAATAAAGCTGATAAGCAGGTATATTATACGGGATTCTACAGGTTTACCAAATACCAGGACAAATTCCATATTGCGTTTATAAATAAAGCGGGCATTCCACTTTACGACTCTGTAAATAGCTCAAACGAAACTTACAAGGCAAGCCAGTTTGCAGAAGAAAACAATACTTTGGACTGGCGTTCGGTGAGTGCTTCTAAGGTTATAGATTATCTAGTAAAAGTATTGCCGGTTGACACAAATAATATTATTGTGGTCGGGCATTCCCAAGGCGGGCAGGTTGTTCCAAAAGTTGCCGTTTTAAATAAGAAAGTAAAAAAAATTGTAATGATGGCCAGTAATTCTCTTGACCATATTTATGACAGGATATTACTGGCACGGCAACAAGCACTCAATAACCAAATGAGTTTTGATGAAGCCCAGTATGTAGTTGACAGCTTATTGAAAGTTCAACAGGAAATTTACAGATCACCAACTGATACCAAACTTACATTTTGGGATGAGCCATATAATAAGTGGTACAGCTATTCAAAGGAAACACCTTTAGAAAATATGCTAAAGCTGGATATCCCTATTTTATTAATAGCAAGCGGGCGGGATGTTGACGGTTCATATATCGCAAACACAGATTATGCGGCGCTGGAATTTATACGAAAAGGAAAACAGAATCTTACTTATAAAGTGTACCCAAACTATGATCATATCTATAATGAAACTACAAGAAGATTCGGGGAAGAAATTGGATTAGGGTTCAAAGCAAACAGTGTTATTGATGATATATTTATTTGGTTAGAAAAGTAGAACTGGTCAATATCTGTCATGTGATTTCTTTCCGGAGATATACGAGAATGCGGCGTTTTAAAAATCGATTATTTTGAAACCTCCTGGTTAGGAGGTTTTTTATTATTGGTTGCAGGTGTATTTATAATAAACAGATTTTTGTTATTTATTAAAAAATTATGGCGCTTAGGTAATCTTAGCTTTTGAATATGGTTGCCCTCTCCCTTTGCGAACTTTGCGGCGTGTTTTCCGTTGCGTTCTTTGCGGTTAAAAATTTAAACTTCCGCATTTTGATCCCTGCCTAAACGAACCATACTTCCGGCACATTCCTTAAATTTACTTTTTCAATCATTCTTCATGTCGCCGAAAAATTACCTGGAGCTTATACTCAATCCTTTCGACCTGCTGCGTACAAAAAAAGTATTGCATGTAAATCCTACGGTTATTCCCGAACGCAAGCCTGCGGAATCGAAGATCGTGGTGTATGAATACGATTTGGATTCGGTAGAACATTACGATCTTAAGAAAGTAGAAGATTGTTTTTCTTTTTTAAAGACGAATTCAAAAACATGGATCAATGTGGATGGATTGAAAAAAGAAGATGTAGAAAACCTCTGTAATCATTTTGGTATTCACCCGCTCATTATTGAAGATATTTTAAGTATCGGCCAGCGGCCAAAGACCGACGAGATCAATGGTCTTGTATTCTGCCTGCTGAACATGCTTTACTTCAATGAAAAAGATGCGACCGTGGAAACAGAACAGGTGAGCATTATCCTGGGTCGCAATTTTGTTATCAGCTTCCAGGAAGATGCAAGCAGGGATGTATTCAACCCGGTGAGGGAGAAATTGAAAATTTTCGGCAGCAAGGTCCGCATGAGCAACAGCGACTTTTTGTTTTATAGCCTCATCGACATGATCGTTGATAATTATTACCTGGTAATGGAAAAGCTCGGTGATCGTATCGAGATGCTGGAAGAAGATATTGTACGCCAGCCCAACAACCGCAGCCTGGCAAAGATCAACCACCTGCGTAAAGAAATGATCGTACTCAAACGTAGTATCGCACCCGTTCGTGAAATGGTGGGCGGTATTTTGCGCAGCGAGAGCGAACTTATAGAAGAACGCACCGAAAAATATTTTAAAGATGTGTACGACCATATCGTCCAGGCCACTGACCTTGCAGAGAACTACCGTGACATGATGATGAACTTACAGGACCTTTACCTGAGCAATGTAAATCTCAAGCTCAACGAAGTAATGAAGGTAATGGCGATCGTAACCTGCCTGCTGGCACCGGCTACGGTTATCGGCGGTATATTCGGGATGAACTTTGATGTGATCCCATGGATACACAATTCGGTAGGATTTTTCTTTGCGGTAGGAGTGATGCTGGTGGTGCCGATCGTTATGTTGATCTTGTTCAGGAGAAGGGGGTGGTTTTAATTTTTATAACACGAATTGAATTTTGCAGGTTGGCAGGTTATTTAAATACCGAAGGTTTATTTCTTGTTTTTTAAACGTTTTGTCAGACTGAGCTTGTCGAAGTCGTTCAAAAAACTCCTAATTTCTTACTATCGGTTTTTTAAAGACAGGAACGGTACTGCAGGGTTCGCCATACATAATGCTTTTGGCAAAGGGGCGAAGCAGTTTTGTTATTTCAATGTAAGCGGCTTCTTTTACAGGTAATTCGCCACAACCTTTTATCACCATTCTTTGATCAGTGTATTCTTTCGGGTCGATGGCTGCAATATTTCTTAGCAGTAATTGCTGAACGGCATCTTCTTCATTTCCAAAAATTATTTCTTTTGCTACAGGCTGCAGAGCGCTTGCCACCAGCATATAGGCCCACATCGGAATTACAGCATCGGCGCTACAAGTAAGGGCTACAATTTTATTTTCATAAATATTTACATCCAGCTGCTTCAACGATTCCCTGAAATCTTTTTCTTTCAGTATCAGTCCCATGAACAGGTAATCCTTCATATCAAAAACCTTCAGCTCTTCCTTTGGAAAATAATCTTCCAGGTTCAGGGTAATGATACCGCTCTCTGCCACTTTATTTACAAATTGTTCGCTCATACTGCAAAATTAGAATAAAAAAAGCGCCCCGTGTTTGCGGGGCGCCCTTTCCATTGTCGTTTTATGGAATTTTTTAGTAAAACTTGCTCCTGTTATCTTTAATATCAGACTGTTTTTTCAACCCTTCAAACCAGTTGTTGGTCTGGCTGCGGATCGCATTCAGCTTGCTGCTTGCCATTTGTGCCGCTACTTCCGGAGTATCTGCAGGTTTAGAACTTACATTCAGCACTTTTATTACATACACACCGTTGGTACCATCAATAGCAGGGCTCACTTTTGCCTGGTATTCTTTATTGAAAGCTGCACCGATCACTTTCTGTTCCATACCCAGGCTATTGATAAGCTGTGAGTTGAAGGTGAGTGAAGAATCAGCACCGGCCTGCATCACTTGTTTGCTGTATGCTGCTGCTGCAGATTCCAGCGTTGGAGTCGCTCCCAGTTTTGTCTTGATGATTTCCGCTTTTTTCTGTTTGCGGATGATCACTTCTGCACCGCTGCGGGCAGTAGCCGCATCCTGTACGCCTTCTTTATAAATATTGTCCACTGTAGCTACTACTAACTGGTCGCCGATATTGAACGCATCGCTCACATCGCCTTTTTTAGCTTCAAATGCCCAACGTACCAGCTGGCGTGCATCCTGTAATGCACCTACAGAATAATCATTCTCTTTTACGATAGTAGGATTCTGCACCATTTTTAAACCGTTGGTGGCCGCATATTTCGCCAATGCAGCGCTGTTCTTTTCAACAGATGCTTTGGTGGCTTTTGCAGTGGCTTCGTTCAATGTTACTGAAGAAGCAAAAATGGGTTTAGCCATATAAGCAATTTTATACGCCGGCTTCATGTCTTTCTGGCCCATGATCTCAATAACATGGTAACCATACTGAGTTTGCACCACATCTTTTGCACCGATCGGTTTGGTGAAAGAGAACTCGTTGAATTCAGGCACCATCTGGCCAAAGCCAAAATAGCCGAGGTCACCACCTTTGTCTTTACTTCCGTCTGAAGAATATTTTGCAGCCAGTGCAGCAAAATCAGCACCGCCTTTTACAGCTGCCAATACACTGTCAGCAATTCTTTTTGCAGTACTGTCGGCGTTGATCGCTTTTCCAGATTGCGGATCATTTACCGGTATTAATATATGTCTTGCTCTTACGCTGTCAGGCATATTGGTAGTGCTCACAATTTTTGCCAGCACATAATTTTCACCTTCCACGTAAGGCCCGTATACACCGGCATATTTTACAATACTGTCGATTTTTGAAGACTGCACTCTTGATTTTGGTAAGTATTGATCAACATAATCAATAGTAGAAGCATTTCTGCCGATGAAAGCAACAGCATTGGTATCAGCAGCAAACCCTGCTTTCAGTTGTTCAACCTGGTTGTACACCGCCTGGCTGTCAGCAGCGCTTGGCAGCTGGCTGAAAGTAAGGTAAGAGATCGTTCTGCCCGCTTCCTGTTTGAACAGGTGCTCATTCTTTTTTACATAAGCATTGATATCAGCATCTGTAACTTTTATAGTGCTGTCAGAAATATCAGAATAAGGGATCGCTACATAAGAAATGGTAGCAAAGTTCTTTGCATCTGCATTGTCTTTTTCCTGCATCCATGTAGGATAGTAAGCACTTGCATTTAACATGCCGCTGTATTTTGCTACTGCAGTTGATAATTTCAGCGGATCAATGATCTGGGCGTTGATCGCTTCTTTTTGTTCGCCGGTAAACTTCTTAATATTACGGATCGCTTCCTGTGCTTTTGCAACATCTAATTTGCCGGTTGCCGGATCTGCCATTCCTTGTTGTAAAAAAGGATTGTTCTGATCATTGCTTAATAATATAGCAGACAATTCTTTTGGCGTAAGCGTAATGCCTAATTTTTCAACCTCTGCATAAAAGATCTTTTCTGCTGTCATCTGGTTCCACAGTTGTTCCCTTATCTGGTTAACCCTGCTACCGTCTGATGGTCGTCCCTGTGCTTTTTCCTGCTCTTCCATTTGGATAACCCTTTTGTTGAACTCGTTGTATTCAATGGCTTCGCCATTTACTTTACCTACTGTTCTGCTGGAAGAACCAAAAAGAGAACTATTGCCGCCGTTTCCTTTGGAGTCCATTAAAATGAAACCAATAAGGCACAACACAATTACTATAACTGTAATAGCAGCCCCTCTTTCACGAATACTTTGAATAATTTGCATCTTGATTAAATGATTAATTTTGGACGGCAAAAATAGGGGAAAAAAGATTATTAACAGGCAGTTTTAAAACTGTGGAAAAGCCCCTTTAAGATGGACGGGCAGTTGATTTGAGCCAATGAGGATTTTTTGTAATGGGATGCGGGGCGATTTTTTGATTTTATCATTATCCACAGGTCGTTGTTTAAAAGCCCGGGTTACTGTTAATAAACCTTCCTTTTGTCTGTTTTTTCCGGTAATAACTGGGGCGTAAAAAGAGCGGTGTTCAGGGCCGGGCTAAAAAACAGCAGTTTTTATCATTTTATGCGGATTGAATCCACAGGAAAATTTTAAAAAAAACGCAAATAATTATCCTCTGCATTTTTTATTAACGGATGTTGATTGCAAAGGAGGAAATTTTAAAAAATAAAGTAACACAGCCTATCCTGATCCGCTTATTCAATATTAAGCTAATGTTAATAGACTGTGGATGTAAGTGGATAAAGCAATAATTTTACATTTACAATAGCGGCTGAAACTTTAATACCCACATATTAACAGCCCTAATAGTAATAAGCAATTATAAATAAATAATGTATTAATACATATTATGGTAGATATACACAGTGAAACGATAAAAAATTCAGTGAACGAAAAAGGTTTCCTGGACATGGAGCTTGACCCGACCCTGGATCTTTTTGCAGAACTCGAAAAATTGAAAAAAGAAAAAAATGCAGTGATACTTGCGCATTACTACCAGGAGCCGGATATCCAGGATGTGGCAGATTATATTGGTGACAGTTTGGGGCTTGCGCAAAATGCTGCAAAAACGGAGGCGGATATAATTGTTTTTGCCGGCGTTCATTTTATGGCAGAAACAGCCAAGATCCTCAACCCGAATAAAAAAGTATTACTGCCCGACCTGAAAGCGGGTTGTTCACTGAGTGATTCAGCTCCGCCACCCTTGTTCAAGGCTTTTAAGGACAAACATCCCGATCACCTGGTGATCACATATATTAATTGCAGTGCCGGTATGAAAGCGCTGAGCGATATTATTTGTACCAGCAGCAATGCCCAAAAGATAGTGGAAAGTCTGCCGGAAGACCAGAAGATCATATTTGCACCGGATAAGAACCTGGGCGCCTATATTAATAAGGTTACCGGCCGCAACATGGTACTCTGGAACGGTGCCTGTATGGTCCACGAGATCTTTAGCCTGGAAAAGATCACCAAACTTAAAATAAGGCACCCTAAGGCAAAGCTGCTGGCTCACCCTGAGTGCGAAGAGCCGATACTGGCCATTGCAGATTATGTGGGGAGCACCACGGGCATATTGAAGTATTCGCAGACAGACAGTAGCCAGGAATACATTGTGGCCACAGAATCGGGTATACTGCACCAAATGGAAAAGGCAAGCCCGTATAAAACTTTTATCCCGGCTCCGCCAAACAATGCCTGTGCCTGCAACGACTGCCCTTATATGAAATTGAACACATTGGAAAAATTATATCTGTGTTTAAAATATGAGACCCCGGAAATTGAAATGGAGGAATCGCTGAGGTTGGCTGCTAAAAAGCCGATCGATCGCATGCTCGAGATCAGTGCACGTTATGGTTTATAATTGAATTGTAGTAGTTTTGGCGCTTTCATAAAAAAATAAAAATAGTATATGGCAATACCGGTTGTAGATCTGGCCGAGTTTTTAAGCGGAGATCCTAAAAGAAAAGAAGCATTTGTACAGGCCCTGGGAAAAGCCTACGAAGAAGTTGGATTTGTAGCTGTAAAAAATCATGGAATTGCTGATGAACTGATCGCTGACCTATATACGTACGTGCAGGAATTTTTCTCTCTTCCTTTGGATCAGAAAAAGAATTATGAAATTGCCGGCATGGCTGGCCAGCGTGGTTATACCAGTTTTGGTAAAGAGCATGCAAAAGGCAGTGATGCGCCGGACCTGAAAGAATTTTTTCAATATGGCCAGGAAGCGAGGGATAATTACAAAGAAGAATATTATGCACCCAATGTACAGGTAGACCAGGTAAAACAGTTCAACCCGACATTTGAAAACGCATACAGGGCTTTTGAAAGATCGGGTACTGCTTTGCTGCAGGCGATCGCTTTGTACCTTGGGTTGGATGAACACTATTTTGATAACTACGTGTATAATGGTAACTCTATTCTTAGAGCAATACATTACCCGCCGATCACAGAAAAACCGAAAAGCGCTATCCGTGCAGAGCAGCATGAAGATATTAACCTCATCACTTTATTGGTAGGTGCTTCTGCTGATGGTCTTGAAATTTTGACCAAACAAAATGAATGGGTCCCGGTAACTTCTTTGCCTGAACAAATAGTGGTGAATGTGGGAGATATGCTGCAACGCCTTACCAACAATAAATTAAGGAGTACTACACACAGGGTAGTTAATCCAAAAGAAGAATTATGGCATACCAGCCGTTTTTCAATTCCTTTCTTTTTGCATCCAAAAAGCAGTATGAGCTTAAAATGCCTGGAGAGTTGTATAGATGAAAATCATCCGCTGGCATACGATGACGCTACTGCCGGCGAATATCTCAATGAGCGACTTATAGAGATCGGATTAAAAAAATAAGTATTTTAGCAAAAGCCATTCTTTAAAGAGTGGCTTTTTATTTTCCAGTTGACTATTCTGCGCCATATACCTTTTTTAAAAGCTGTATTACTCTACAGCCTCACTGCGTTCGGCGGACCGCAGGGGCACTTTGGTATGATGCTGAAATATTTTGTGCACAAGCGCCGGGATGTTACAGAAGAAGAGCTGGTAGAATACAATTCTTTTTGCCAGCTACTCCCGGGAGCTTCCAGTACACAAACGCTGACGCTGATCGGTTATAAAAGAGGAGGTGTATTATTAGCCGTCATCACTTTAATAATCTGGCTATTGCCCGCCTGTATTTTAATGGGCGCTTTTTCTTTTTTACTTACCAGCTATTCATCAAAAGACCTTACAGGAAATGTCTTTCGCTTTTTAGAACCGATGGCGATCGGCTTCCTGATCTATGCTGCAGTACGAACTTTTAAAATTGCAGTTACCAATTTAATTACACAGGTGATCATGCTGGTTTCGATGCTGGCAACTTTTTTCTTTTTTAAAACGCCCTGGGTCTTTCCAATACTGATCATTGTAGGTGGCGTTGCAACCAATCTCAGTGATAAACGAATTCCTGAAAAAGAAAATATACGGCCAAGGCAGATACGCTGGACGAATATCTGGCTTTTTGTACTCATCTTCCTTGTTGCAGGTACATTGAGCGAAGTGGCAAGAAAACAGGAATGGCCCAACAGGAAAGCGTATAATCTCTTTGAAAATTTTTATCGTTTCGGAAGTATTGTTTTTGGCGGAAGTGATGTGTTGCTACCGCTGATGCTTGACCAGTATGTAGCAAGACCCAACCATCCGCAGGCATTGGAAAGAAATCCGAACCAGATACGAATAGAAAGAAATGAATTGCTTACTGGTTATGGAATGGTAAGAGCCATACCTGGCCCCGTTTTTTCTGTGGCTACTTTTACCGGTGGCATGGCTTTAAAAGATGGCGGCAAAGCTAACCAGTTATTGGGTTGCATAATTGCAACGGTCGGTATTTTTTTACCGAGTGCTTTGCTTGTACTTTTCTTTTTCCCGGTTTGGCAATACCTTAAAAAATTCGTTATTGTCTTTCGGGCATTGGAGGGAATCAATGCAGTGGTTGTTGGCGTAATGTGGGCAGCAGCGTTGTACCTGCTCAAAGGAATGCCTTTAAAAAATATGAATGCTGATATGATGATCAGCTTTGGAGTAGTAGCCGGAACTTATAGTTTGCTGCGCTATACAAAATTGCACGCACCTATTATTGTGATGCTTTGTTTACTGATCGGCTGGCTTTTCTGATGAAGCCCTGTAATAATTATTTTTTTCAATTTCTTCCTTAACCGATTCAGGCACCAGGTATTTAATAGATTTATTTTCCCTGATCAGCTTACGTATATGCGTACTCGAAATTTCTAAAAGCGGCGCTTCTAAAATAGTAATGTTTGCGCCGAAGTCTTCCGTAATTTCAAAGCCAGGTCTTTTATAAATATAAATAGGATAATTTTTCAGGATCACTTCTGCATTGTGCCATTTGTTGATGTTCTGAAAACCATCACTTCCCATGACGATAAAAAAATCATGCTGCGGATATTTTTCTTTTAAGTAGGTAAGGGTGTTAACTGTATAAGACGGTTTGGGTAATTTAAATTCTATATTGCTCGCCCTGATCTTTGTTTCATTTTCCAAAGCAGTTTGTACAAGAAAAAAACGATGGTGCTCATTCAACAAACCATTGGCAGCCTTGAAAGGATTTTGTGGAGATACCATCAGCCACACTTCATTCAGGTCTGTTTCATTGATCAGGTGACTGGCGATAATTAAGTGCCCGTGATGTATAGGATTAAAAGAACCAAAGTACAGACCTATTTTCATATTATTTATAAATATAATATATTATACTTCTTCCACTATTATATGATCCGCTTCATTTAGGCGGAGGCTTAGCTGGTAACCGGCAACAGAAATAGAGATGGGGTCTTTAAATGGCGCTACCTGTTCTACTGTGATCTTTTCGCCAGGTACACAACCCATTTCCATCAGTTTCAAAAATATCTCGTCGCTTTCAAATGAATGAATAATTACCGTCTTGCCAATCTTGATCTCCGAAAGCTTTTTATAAATGCTCATGTATTGTTTACCAATGGTATGCGGCAAAGTTAGGTTATAAAAAAACAGGTTAATTTCGGGATGAGAAAATATACAATGCCAGTAGAATTTAATTTCCCCGAAAAGATTTCGCTGACCGACAGGGCCAGGCTCAAGTTATTTATAGCTTCTATTTTTAAAAAGGAAAAGAAAAGCCTTGGGAACCTTAGCTATGTTTTTTGTTCGGATGATTACCTGCTAGAGATCAACCGGAGTTTTCTGCAGCACGATTATTATACAGATATAATAACCTTCGATCTAACAGAACCGGGGTCTAAAAAAACAGATGCTGAAATTTACATCAGCGTTGATACCATCCGGGATAATGCCCAACGTTTTAATACTACCATTACCCGTGAGCTCCACCGGGTGATCTTTCATGGTGTGCTCCACCTATGTGGGTACAAGGATAAGAGCCAGAAGGACCAGGCACTTATGACCAGGATGGAAGATCATTATCTATCTAAATACTTTTAGCGTTCCACGAAACACTGTTTCACCCAGAAACAGTGTTTCGTGGAACAATAGTATCTTTGCCTAAATAATTAGATAATGGCAAAAAGAAAAGCTATTGAACCAAATCCCAGCGAATCCCTTTTAAAGTTCAGGGAGAAGAGAAAGTGGCAAATTGCTTTAAGAAGGTACGTATTGGAAAAGCAGCCCTGCCAATTCTATGCACCTTATTTTGGTTTGGATATAGAAAATATCCGTTTATGGTTTCAATACCAGTTCCCGGAAGGTATCGGTTGGGAAGACTTCGCTACTAAATGGCAGTTTGACCATATAATACCTGTTACCTATTTTGATTTTAACGAGGAAGAAGAGCTAAAGCTTTGCTGGAGCTTTATAAACTTAAGGGTTGAATACTTCGAAAGGAACAAGGACAGGGGCAATCGCCTCGATGTATTAGGAGCAAAAAACTATTTCCAGGAATTATATGATACAACAGGGAACCCTACTGCACTAAAGCTTCTTAATAAGATAGATCAGGTAGAGTTGTCTGAAATGGTAAGTACAGAAGGTCAACAACAGTTTCTGAGAGAGAAGAAAGAATACCTAGAGCATATAGAAGGTTATTCTGCCTTTGAATTTGAGATGATAAACAGGGGCAGAAGCCTCGATGACATAGAAAAGGAAATGACCATCCTTAAAAAATTTAGTAATTAACTTTGCAGCATGTTTAATAAGTATGATGTTATTGTGGTAGGTGCAGGACATGCCGGCTGTGAAGCTGCTGCTGCTGCTGCCAATATGGGGAGTAAGGTGTTACTGGTAACCATGAATATGCAGACCATTGCCCAAATGAGCTGCAACCCGGCCATGGGTGGAATCGCCAAAGGCCAGATCGTAAGAGAAGTAGATGCTTTGGGTGGTTATAGCGGCATTGTTACAGATAAAAGCATGATACAATTCAGGATGCTGAACCGTAGTAAAGGCCCTGCCATGTGGAGCCCGAGGGTACAAAGCGACCGGATGCTGTTTGCCAATACCTGGAGGGAAATGCTGGAAAACACCCCAAATGTTGACTTTTACCAGGATATGGTAAAAGGACTTATCGTAGATGATGGGATAGCAAAAGGTGTAATAACAGGTTTGGGGCATGAAATAGAAGCCAAAGCCGTGGTTTTAACCAACGGAACCTTCTTAAATGGGGTAATACATATTGGTGAAAAGAACTTTGGCGGTGGAAGAGTAGGAGAAAAAGCAGCAACAGGAATTACGGAACAACTGGTAGAGCTTGGTTTTGAAAGTGCCCGTTTAAAGACCGGCACACCACCAAGAATAGATGGCCGCAGCCTGGACTACTCAAAAATGGAAGAACAGAAGGGTGATGATGAAATAATAGGATTCAGTTACCTGGCGAAACCAACCCTTCGTCCGGAAGAACAAAGGAGTTGCTGGGTTACTTATACAAGCGAGGAAGTACATGATATATTGAAAACAGGCTTTGAAAGCAGCCCGATGTACCAGGGTAGGATACAGGGAACCGGTCCGAGATACTGTCCAAGCATTGAAGATAAGATCAATCGTTTTGCAGAAAGGGACAGGCACCAGCTGTTTGTAGAACCTGAAGGCTGGAATACCGTTGAAATATATGTAAACGGCTTTTCTACTTCTTTACCTGAAGATGTTCAGCTCAAAGCATTGAGAAAAGTACCGGGTTTTGAGAATTGTAAGATGTTTCGCCCGGGTTATGCCATTGAATATGACTTCTTTCCACCGACACAGCTAACACATAGCCTGGAAACCAAAAGAGTGAAGAACCTGTTCTTTGCCGGACAGATCAACGGTACTACCGGTTATGAAGAAGCCGCCTGCCAGGGATTGATGGCCGGCATCAATGCACACCAGGCATCTATTCAGCAGGAGCCACTCATTTTAAAAAGAAGCGAAGCTTATATCGGCGTACTAATAGACGACCTGATCAATAAGGGAACAGATGAACCTTACCGGATGTTCACCAGCCGGGCAGAGTTCAGAACCTTACTTCGCCAGGACAATGCGGATTTCCGCCTGACCGAGATCAGCTATAAATTAGGACTGGCAAGCCAGGAAAGAATGGACCGGGTGATTGAAAAAAGAAAACAGGTAGAGGAGATAAAACAGGTTTTGGCTGAGACACCCGTTGAACCAGCGGAATCCGAAGCATTTCTTTCCGCCGTAGGATCTTCGCCTCTTACCGAAAGGCAAAAAGCAGGACAAATTTTATTAAGGCCGAACATTGACCTTTTCTCCCTGAAAAATGCTGTTCCGCTTTTGGACGAAAGATTATCCGGCTATGATAAGGAAGTGCTGGAGCAGGCAGAGATACAGCTGAAGTATAACACCTATATAGAAAAGGAAAAAGAGCTGGTGACTAAAATGAGTCAATTGGAAAACCTCGCTATTCCTGCTAATTTCAATTATGAAAAACTGTCTTCGCTCAGCAATGAAGCGAGACAGAAGTTCATTAAGATACAACCAAGAACACTGGGCCAGGCATCCCGTATATCAGGCGTAAATCCAAGTGATGTGCAGATATTAATGCTCTATATGGGAAGATAATATAAATTATTAAAATAAATAATATAAAAATATTGGAACAAACACAGTTTTACATCAGCAACAATAAGCAGGAAATATTTAAGGCAGTAGAGGAAAATATAGCATCTATTGTACGGATTGCCGGCAAGGACATGGAACGCCCATGGGGAGGGTTTTTAGTAATTGAAGAAGAAGACGCTGAAAAATTCATCGCTCATTTTTTCCCGGAACTTACCAAAGAGGAATTGTCTATTTCAGGCAAGCTCAGTCCTAAGATATTAATGGTTGCGCCGAACAAAAAATTAAGCTGGCAATATCATCACCGCAGGGCAGAAGTGTGGAAGCTGGTAAACGGAACTGCTGGTGTAGTAAGAAGCGATGATGATACAGAAAAAGAATTGATCGTTTTGCAACCCGGCGATACCATTGAATTGCAACAGGGAGAACGCCACCGTTTGGTTGGACTGGATACCTGGGGTATAGTGGCAGAAATATGGCGACATACGGATGCAGAAAACCCAAGCGATGAAGATGATATTGTAAGGGTGCAGGATGATTTTGGAAGATAATTAAAGAAGGCGCAAATTAATTTTGCGCCTTCTTATTTTAAACCTGTGCAGTATTTTTAAATTTTACAGCCGCCATCATAAACCGCAATTCTCCAAAACTCATGTCTGGCAGTTGTTCTTTTAATTGCGTGAGTGTAGCGGAAGGGGTTTCTTTTAATGCAGCGGAAACTTTTTCCTGTTTTTCTTTTGAAAGGAGATCATCGATCGGCAAGTCGCCGGTTTCAATATAGTATGCTAAATGTCCTTCGATAGTTTGTACAGAAAAATTTCTTTCCTGCGCAATGGCGGCGATTGATTTTCCTTCTTTGTACAAATCGAAGCTTATTTTTTTAGTATCAATTTTCGGCGCTTTGGGCCTGGCTTCTTTTTCCTTTTTTTCATTTACAGGATTGGCCTGCATATTAGTTTCCAAACCATGCTTTTCACAGTAATCGGAAATGATGTCAATAATATCATCACCATACTTTTCAACTTTTGCTTTTCCGAAACCGTTGATCTTCGCAAGGTCTTTTTTATCCAGTGGCAGATAAGTGCTCAGTGCCTTTAAAGTATCGGCATTGGCGATCATGTAGATCGGCAGAGCGGTTTCTTCAAAAACCATGTCACGCCAACGTTTAAGCGTTTCAAATAAAACCGGGTTGATCACACCTGTAATGCTCTGGCGTTTTCCGCTGGCATAACTGCTGATCGAAAATTTTGGTTGTGCAAAAGCCAGCTTGTGTTTCAGGAAAGAACTAAGTTCAAAAGGATTTTTACAATATTGAATATAATAGTGCGCTGTGTAAATTGTTATCGCCAGCTCTTTTAATGTATCATCAATATCTGCAGCAACATCTTTATGTTCTGTAACCAGCGGATTGTTCTTAATGCTGTTGAGTAAAACGCTTAGCCTGCCATCAAAATGTTTGGCAGCATCGCTGATCCTTTTTTGCAGTGCTGCATTTTTTTCTATCACCGGCTCCTCTTTCATTAGGGTATAAATATGGCCGATGAATTTTTCTCCAACCAGCTTGTCGTTTAAAAACTGTTGATGCACCTGCAGCAATGTATCTATTCCTTCGTTGTTTAATTTTTCACTGTTCCGTTTTACTTCGTAGAGTAAAAAATTAAAAGCAGTATCAATATCTGCAAAAGAAAAAATGTGCTCCAGCAATTGTTGTGTGAATACCAGCCTTGCGCCGGCAAATCTTTCGGGTAAAGATCCTTTGTGCATTAAAGCCTGCTGCCCCTTTACCACGTTCTCGTTCATAAGAATTGCTGAAGGAGCAATTTTGGAGAGCAACACAATTCCTTCCAGGCTGGTGCAACGGCTGAGTGCCACATACACCTGCCCGCTGCTGAAAGCGGCGCCGGCATCGATCATTACATGATCGAAAGTAAGGCCCTGGCTTTTATGAATGGTAATGGCCCAGGCCAGCCGTAAAGGAAACTGGGTAAAGGTTCCCATTGTTTCCTGCTCCAGCTTTCCGTCTGCACGGTTTAATGTATAACGACTGTTCTCCCATGTTTCTTTGGCCACATAAATATTTTCTCCATCCGATTCCACAAGGATCTTATCCTCTTCCAGCGATTTAACAACACCGATCTTGCCATTGAAATATTTGCGTTGTATAGGATCGTTTTTCAAAAACATTACCTGCGCTCCCTGTTTCAGCATCAGCTCATTTTCTGCGGGGAACATGTGCTCGGGAAAATCATCTTCTACTTCCGCTTTGTAAATAAAGGGGGCACCGAGTAGCTTATCCAGTTCCCGGTTATTGATCTGGTCGGCCTGATTATTATGAGAAGTAAGTGTAATGTATTTTTCATCATAGCCGGGTCTGAAACCTGGGTCATAGCGCATATGAAGATCTTCAAAATCATCGGCATCCATTGCGTTATTGCGGACCTTGTTGAGCAGGCGGACAAATGAATCTTCTTTCTGCCGGTATATTTTGTTCAGCTCTATCAGGAGCGGCATTTGTTCTCTCACTACAACACTGTCGAAAAAGAAGGGCGAAGCATAATATTCCTGCATAATGCTCCATTCATCATTTTTTGCAACAGGCGGCAGCTGGTAAAGGTCGCCGATACAAAGCAACTGTACACCACCAAATGGTGTTTGATGATTGCGCCGAACCGATCGCAGTATAGTATCGATCGCATCCATCGTATCCGCCCTTACCATGCTTATTTCATCGATCACCAGCAGTTCCATTTTGCGGAGTAATTGCTGGCGTTGTTTATTGAACTTTAGTTTGCCCAGCAATTCATCTTTATTGGCTTTGGTAGGCAAAAAAGGATGAAAAGGCAGCTGGAACAAGCTGTGCAATGTAACTCCACCTGCATTGATAGCGGCTACACCGGTAGGCGCTGCTACAACAATGTTCTTGGCACAATGCTCTTTCAGGTATTTCAAAAAAGTGGTTTTACCTGTTCCGGCTTTTCCGGTCAGGAAAATATTTTCACTGGTCTCTGTTACAAAACCAAATGCCAGGTCAAAAACTTCGTTGCGTTCTATATTATTTTGGGAAATGCTCATGTTGAATTGTAAAGACCAGCCGGTGTTTATCGCCAGCAACTGGCAATGGGCTAAACCGGCCCAAAAATACATTCATCAAATCAAAAAGGATGCGGACATTTTATATCCGTAACAGGGTACAAGTTCCGGTAACAAATATCCGTCATCCGTATCTTGAATATTATGCCTTATTTTTTGCGCCCAGCATCAGGAGCTCATTTACTTCTATTTCGGTGACATATTTTTTGTTCCCTTCTTTGTCCGTGTAATTCCGGTTGATCAGCTTGCCCCCGATCACCACTTCTGAACCTTTGCCGAGGTATTTTTCCACGATCTCGGCCAGTTTACCCCAGGCTACCAGGTTATGCCATTGTGTTTCCTTGATCTTTTGACCCTGTGCATTGGTATAGCTTTCATTGGTGGCCACGGAAAAACGGGCCAGCTTTTTGCCGGTTTCTGTGGTGCGTACATCCGGTGCGTTGCCTAAATTGCCGATCAGTTGAACCTTGTTCTTTAATGCGTACATAGCTGTTAAATTTTATGCTCCTCAGTGAAGCGGTTAAAAATGGTAGCCGGTATGATCATCTTTACCAGCAACACAAAATTGTTATAACCTACAACCACAACCCGGTTGTTATTCGTTTATAGCCGTATATACCCGATTGTAAGTACTTGTGCATATAAAAAATAGTCTGTATCTTTTGATTTCGAATCTCTACACTATGACTATCTTACCAGCACCAAAGCTTTGCTTAAGCTGCCAGAAGCCCGTGAAGGGCAGAACAGATAAAAAATTCTGTGACGACTATTGCCGTAATAACTTCAACAACCGGCTGAAAAGCGGCGCCACCAATCTTGTAAGAAATATCAATAATGCCCTTGGAAAGAACCGGCGCATGCTGGAAGAATTCCTGGGTACAGACGAGATCACCAAAACCACTAAAGAAAAACTGTTGCAGAAAGGTTTCCAGTTTAAATATTTTACACATTTGTATAACAATAAAAAAGGGAATACTTACTTTTTTTGTTACGACCTTGGTTATCTTCCATTGGAAAATGACTGGTACTTAATTGTAAAACGAAAAGAGGAATAACAGGAATGCTTACGATCACAACAATACAAACCAACCTGCACTGGGAAAACAAGGAAGCCAACCTGCGGATGCTGGAAGATAAACTGCGCAACCTGGAACAACCGACAGAAATTGTGGTGCTGCCCGAAATGTTCAGTACCGGCTTCAGCATGCGCCCTGCGGAGCTGGCCGAAACGATGGAGGGTGAAACGGTGAACTGGATGAAGGAAATGAGCGCCCGCCACAAAATTGTGCTGGCCGGAAGTGTGATCATTAAAGAAGAAGACAAATTTTACAACCGATTTATATGGATGCTGCCGAACGGGCAATACGGTGTTTATGATAAACGCCATCGTTTTGCCTTTGCCGGCGAAGACCAGTTTTATACAGCGGGCAACAAAAGAATGATCGCATCTGTAAAGGGCTGGAAGATAAACCTGCAGGTTTGTTACGACCTGCGCTTTCCAGTATGGGCAAGGCAGCAGTTAGCCACCAATGATAATGCTGAGGTTACTCCCGAATACGATGTGCTGATCTATGTGGCCAACTGGCCCGAACGCCGCAGCCGTGCCTGGAAAACATTGCTTTGCGCCCGTGCCATAGAGAACCAGTGTTATGTGATCGGCGTGAACCGTGTAGGCAAAGATGGTAATGATATTTACCACAGCGGCAACAGCATGGTGATAGATCCCCTGGGGGAAGTGCTGTACCACATGGCGGATGAAGAAGATATTTTTACCATTACCCTGCAAC
>CAYOLS010000010.1:0-34135 GCA_964404845.1 uncultured Ferruginibacter sp.
TTTCCCGGAAGTGTATATACTTTCTTAATTTACTGCTGCTAAAAAATGATGGTATGCGAATGATGGTATCGCTCTTATTGCTGGCGTTGTGTTCCTTCCCTTGTGAAGCACAGGTAAAATGGGACAGTACTTACCGTCCTTCTGTTTATGTGCAGAAAGTGGAGAATTTTAAGAGCTATCCCAACTCAAAAAAGGATATTATTTTTTTAGGTAACAGCATTACAGATTATGCAGACTGGAATGAATTGCTGCAATTGCCCGAAGCCCGCAACCGGGGTATTTCCGGCGATATCACTTTTGGTGTGCTGGAAAGGCTGGGCGAAATTACAGAAGGCAAACCTGCAAAGGTTTTTATCCTAATCGGCATCAATGATATTGCCCGCAATATTCCTGATTCCGTGATACTGGATAATTACAAAAGAATGATCAGGACGATCAGGGTTGCTTCTCCCAAAACAATTATTTATTTTAATAGCCTGTTGCCGGTCAACAAAACTTTTCCTGACAAAGCGCATTTTAATAAAGACGAACATATTGCTGCCGTTAATGAAGGATTAAAAAAGATCTGTGCGCAGGAAAAAATTACATTCATTGATATTCATCCACGCTTTTTGAATGAAGAAAAAATGCTGGATAAAAAATATACGTATGACGGTTTACATCTGAATGCCGAAGGATACAAGCTCTGGGCTTCTATTCTTAAACCTTATGTAAAAAAATAGTTTATTACAACAAATATTTTAAACGATTAAAAGCTTGCTATGTCCCGATTCATTCTGGCATTAGACCAGGGTACTACCAGTTCCCGTGCGATCATTTTTGATAAGCAGGGAAATATTGTAGCTACTGCACAAAAAGAATTTACACAAATTTTTCCCCAACCGGGTTGGGTAGAACATGATGCCAGCGAAATATGGAGCACACAGCTTGGCGTGGCTACAGAAGCCGTTTTGAAAGCGGGCATTACCGTCAGTGATGTTGCCGCCATCGGCATTACCAATCAAAGGGAAACAACTGTTGTGTGGGACAGGAATACGAGCCAACCCATTTACAATGCTATTGTCTGGCAGGACAGGCGGACCGCCGAATACTGTGATCATTTAAAGAAAGAGGGACATGCACAAACAATAAAAGAAAAGACCGGCCTTGTGACCGATGCCTATTTTTCCGGTACTAAGGTTAAATGGATACTTGATAATGTTGAAGGGGCAAGGGAAAAAGCCAATAAAAGAGAATTGTGTTTTGGAACCATTGATAGCTGGCTGCTCTGGAAGCTTACCAATGGACAGGTACATGCAACGGATGTTTCCAATGCGTCCCGCACTTTACTGTACAATATTTATACACTTGCATGGGATGAAGCATTGCTGAAGCTGTTTGATATTCCTGCATCCATGTTGCCCGAAGTAAGATCGAGTAGCGAAGTATATGGGCACACGGCCAATATTTTAACGGCATCCAATATTCCTGTTGCCGGAATAGCAGGCGATCAGCAGTCGGCCTTATTTGGCCAAATGTGTATTGATCCCGGCATGGTAAAAAATACTTATGGCACCGGTTGCTTTATGCTGATGAACACCGGGGACAAGCCTGTTGCATCTGATAATAACCTGCTTACCACCATTGCCTGGAAAATAAACGGGCAGGTGCAGTATGCATTGGAAGGAAGTGTATTCATCGGCGGCGCTGTAGTGCAATGGTTAAGAGATGGATTGAAGATCATACAAAAATCGGGAGACGTGGAAGAGCTGGCCTCTAAAGTAAAAGACAATGGCGGCGTGTATGTAGTGCCTGCATTCACAGGTCTCGGCGCTCCATACTGGAATCAATATGCAAGAGGGACCATTGTGGGTTTATCGAGAGGAAGCACGAATGCACATATTGCCAGGGCTTCTGTAGAAAGTATCGCTTTTCAATCGATGGATGTGTTAAAGTCTATGGAAGCCGATGCATCATTACCCATTGCTGAAGTGAGGGTAGATGGTGGTGCTACCATCAACAATGAGCTCATGCAATTCCAGGCAGATATTTTAAATACCAATGTAGTTCGGCCAGAAGTTACAGAAACAACGGCGCTGGGCGCAGCTTATCTAGCAGGACTGGCCGTTGGCTTCTGGAAAGATACAAGCGAGCTAAAGCTTAACTGGAAAAAAGATAAAGTGTTTGTACCATCAATGGCAGCCGGGCAAAGAAACGATCTGCAGAAAAACTGGAAGAAAGCGGTGAGGGCGGCGCAGGCGTGGACGGAGGAGGACTAAATTGAAAATGGAAAGTTGAAAATGGAAAGTTTTGCCGGTGAAAAACTCCACAAATCTTGACTATCAACATTAAATTTTACCTGTCACACTGAACTTGTCGAATGTGTACCCAAAAGAAATATTCTTCAACAAGCTTAGCCTGACAACATTTTTGGCTTTGGGTGCTGCGTTTCTAAATCTTAAATATTAATTATTAAATCTTCAATTTTTATGTCTGCATTCATCGGTGAATTTATCGGCACAGCGCTGCTTATTATCATGGGTAATGGCGTAGTTGCCAATGTTGTGCTCAGCAGAACAAAGGGTAATAACAGCGGCTGGATCGTAATAACATTCGGTTGGGCCATGGCGGTATTCATGGGTGTTTATATATCCAATAAACTAGGTGGCGGCGGCCATTTGAATCCTGCTGTAACGATTGCGCTTGCTGCGTTTAAAGATTTTGACCCGTCCTTGGTATTACCATATATCGCCGGGCAACTGGCAGGTGCGTTTGCCGGTGCAGTAATTGTTTGGTTGAGCTACAAACAACATTTTGATGCAACAGAGGATAAAGATGGGAAGCTTGCGGTTTTTTGTACGGCGCCTGCTATCCGTAACACCCGTTATAATTTATTAACGGAAATAATTGGTGCAGCCGTGCTTATGTTCTCGGCCCTGGCCATTTCACCTTCAGCCACTTCACTGGGAACATTGGATGCATTGCCGGTTGCGTTGGTAGTGTTGGGAATCGGTTTGTCATTGGGTGGTCCAACCGGTTATGCAATTAACCCGGCAAGAGACCTCGGGCCACGCATTGCTCATTTTATTCTACCCATAAAAAATAAAAGAGGCAGCGATTGGAGCTATAGCTGGATACCTGTTGTGGGGCCTGTTGCCGGGGCTTTGCTGGCGGCCTGGATATTTTCTCTCATATAAACAGGAGGCTCCTACGGAGCCAGCTCCCGGATTTGAATATGCGTTTCTATAAATAGGAGATTCCTACGAAATGCTGCCTGGAAAAGTTGTTTTATTATTCCGTAGGAATAGTCTGTTTATTGCAAAGAAATTATAATTGAGGAAAAACTCCGTAGGAGTTACCTGTTTATTTTGTGATCATATATCTTCCGGATATTTTAATATGCAACAATTCAAACAAAAAGTCTTTCAGCATTACCAGCAACTACTGGATGATAAAACAGCTTCCCTGCAAAAAATATTAGACGACCTTAAAGAAAGTGGCGCCAATGAAACCAAGAGCACAGCGGGAGATAAACATGAAACAGCCCTGGCCATGCTGCAGATAGAGCAAGCCAATAAACGGGCGCAAATGCAGGAATTGCTGGAACAAAAAGCTGTGCTGAATAAAATTGATCCTACTGTTATTCCGGTGCAAGTAACAAATGGCACACTTATTCAAACCAATAAAGGATATTTTTTTATGAGTGTAGCTTTGGGAAAAGCGCTGATAGATAATATTACTGTTATAGCATTATCCGCACAATCACCTCTTGGTAAAATATTAATGGGTTTGAAAAAAGGAGCTGTTGTTTCCTTTAATCAAACCCAGTATATCGTTGAAGATATTTATTGAATTTTTTAACCGCAAAGACGCAAATTATTCCGCAAAGCAGAATTCGTGTAATTAGTGCCTGAAATTCGTTCTATAAATTTCCATGGGGTCTGACCTTCGGTACCGACCCGGTTCTAATTCGTGTAATACACTTACAGCTTTCTATCTAGCAACAACATCATCTGCGCAGCTATATTTGCATTTTCATTAAACCTCGTAGGATTAACCTTGCTGAACTCATCCGTTACTTTATGATAATCCACATGATCTTCTACGCCAAGGTATAAGAATGGGATCCCTTTCGCATGAAAACTTCCCTGGTCGCTCAGGTTGGTCCAGTTCTGCGGTGAAGAAGGACTGTCATATCCCGCTTTTAATTCAACGGTTGTTTTGCCCTGCAGGCTATCAATTAAATATTTATAAGCAGGATAAGGATAAGTACCACAACCCCATATTTTATTATTGTCGCTGCGGGCGATCATATCCAGGTTCAGGTTGAATTTTATTTGTGAGAGGGTGAGGGTGCCCGGTAAATTATCCGTAAAATATTTGGAACCCCTCAAACCTACTTCTTCTGCCGCCCATAATGCAAATACAATGGAATGTTTGGGTGGATGCGCTTTGAAATATTTTGCTGCGGCCAACACTGCGGCTACACCACTTGCATTATCATCTGCGCCGTTGTACACGTTGCCATCGCTTGTTCTTACACCAATATGATCGTAGTGTGCGCCCATCACAATGTATTCATCCGGCTTGGTACTCCCTTTGATCACTGCCAGCAGGTTCTTATGTTCCAGGCCGCTCAAAGTAAAGGGCTGGAAGAACCCGGTAGCAAAACTATCCACGCCTGCCTGCCTCAAACGGTTTTGTATCAATATATGCGACAGCGCTATTTCCGGTGTACCGGCCTGGCGCCCTTTGAATGCATCAGAACTCAGCTGTTGCAGGTCCGTCACCATTTGCAGGCTATCCAGTATTTTAAAAGGAGTAACTACCACGGGCGGATCTACCGGTGGGTCAACGATGGGGTCAGGAGAAGATTCCTTTTGGCAGCTCCAGAAAATAACCACACCTGTAATGGCGGCAAACAATAAAACCGGTGACTTTTTCATACTAAAGAATGATTGAATTATAATTATAACAGGTTATAAAAATAAAGATTTTACGCACCCGTATTGCATTATATGCAAAAACATCGCCGGTTATTTTACTTCGGGCACTCTTTTGCGTAAAATTCTGTTGTCTTATCGGGGCGGATGTGGTTTCCCCCTGGGTACAGCGGAGCCGCCCCCGCATTACTTTTTTGATCCGCCTGTTGATCTGCTTTTATTTTATATTTACCCATATCGTCATAGCCACGCTGCCAGTACATATTACAATTTAATAACCCGTTTTCGCCCTTGTTTTGCCCCGCAACTGCAATACAAATTCCCTGTATGAGCAGTAATCACTACCTTTGCGAACCTGTCAATTTGGCTATAAATCATCCATAGCACCATATTTGACCGGGTAAGGAATTGCAATTATAATTTTTACAACTATATCAACTTATGTTAGGGATCATTTCCAAACTATTCGGGGGCAGCAAAAGCGAGAAAGACGTTAAGCAGATCATGCCCCTGGTGGATAAAGCCAATCGTTATTTTACTGAATACCAGTCGCTAAGCAACGACCAGCTGCGCAATAAAACCAATCAATTCAAAGAAAGGATCAAGGATCATCTTTCTGCAATAGATGCCACAATTGCCAGTAAAAAGGAAAGTGCAGAAGCTTTGGCAGTATCCGACATTAATGGACGGGATCTTATTTACAAAGAAATCGACGAGCTTAAAAAGAAAAGGGACGAGCAGATAGAAGAAGCGCTGAAAGAAATCCTTCCCGAAGCTTTTGCAGTAGTAAAAGAAACAGGTCGCCGCTTTAAAGAAAATGAAGTAGTGGTATCAACTGCTACCGACCTCGACAGGGAGCTGGCCACTAAAAAAGACAATGTTACGATTGTTGGAGATGAATCTCATTATAAAAACTCATGGGTGGCTGCCGGCGGTACTGTAACCTGGAACATGGTACACTACGATGTACAGCTTATTGGTGGTGCCGTGTTACACTCCGGTAAAATTGCCGAGATGGCAACGGGTGAAGGTAAAACGCTCGTGAGTACTTTACCTGCTTACTTAAATGCATTGGCCGGTGAAGGTGTGCACGTGGTAACGGTGAACGATTACCTGGCCCGCAGGGATAGCGAGTGGAATGGTCCCATCTTTGAATGGCTTGGCCTGCGTGTGGATTGTATCGATAAGCACGAACCTAACAGCGATGCCCGTCGTAAAGCATACAATGCAGATATTACTTATGGTACCAACAACGAATTTGGTTTCGACTACCTGAGGGATAATATGGTGCACAGCCCTGATGAAATGGTACAGCGTAAGCACCATTTCGCCATGGTGGATGAGGTGGATAGCGTATTGATCGATGATGCCCGTACGCCGCTTATCATCAGCGGACCTATCGGTCACAGTGATAACACACAACAATTCTTCGACCTGAAACCAAGGATCGAAAGATTGCTGGAAGCACAGCGAAAAGCAGTGAACCAGTTCTTAATAGAAGCAAAGAAAAAAATTGCCGAAGGCAACGACGATCCCAAAGACGGCGGCCTGGCCCTGATGCGTGCTCACCGTGGTTTACCTAAGAACAGCGCCCTCATCAAATTTTTGAGTGAATCGGGTCACAGGGTAAAATTGCAGAAGAGTGAGAACTACTACCTGGCAGATCAGCAAAAAGAAATGCCGAAAGTAGATGCGGAATTGTTCTTTACCATTGATGAAAAAAACAACCAGGTAGAACTGACCGACCAGGGTATTCAACTGATCACCCGCCATGGGGAAGATCCTGAATTCTTTGTGTTGCCGGATATTGCTGTAAAGCTTGGGGAGATCGATAAGACCGACCTGAATGCAGAAGAAAAACTGCAGCGCAAAGAAAACCTCATCAACGAATATTCTTTAAAAGCAGATCGCATACATACCATCCAGCAATTGCTGAAAGCCTACACTTTGTTTGAAAAAGATGTAGAGTACGTAGTGATAGAAGACCAGGTGAAAATCGTGGATGAGCAAACTGGCCGTATCATGGAAGGACGCCGCTATAGCGACGGTTTGCACCAGGCCATTGAAGCAAAAGAAAATGTAAAGATCGAAGCTACCACGCAAACCTACGCTACGGTTACCTTGCAGAACTATTTCCGTATGTACCACAAATTGTGTGGTATGACGGGTACTGCCGAAACAGAAGCAGCGGAATTGTGGAGCATTTACAAACTCGATGTGGTGTCTATTCCTACCAACGTAAAAGTGATTAGGAAAGACGACCAGGATCTTGTTTTCAAAACCAAGAGAGAAAAGTTCAAAGCAGTGATTGACCAGGTAGAAGCCAACCGCCAGGCGGGCAGGCCAACACTGGTGGGTACTACTTCAGTTGATATCAGTGAATTGCTGAGCCGTATGCTGAAGCAGAAAAATATCCCGCACAATGTATTGAACGCAAAACAGCATAGCAGGGAAGCAGAAATTGTTGCAGGAGCTGGTATTGCCGGTGCTGTAACAATTGCTACCAACATGGCCGGTCGTGGTACCGATATCAAGCTAGGGCCAGGCGTGAAAGAAGCGGGTGGCTTGGCCATTTTAGGTACAGAACGCCACGAGAGCCGTCGTGTAGACAGGCAGCTGCGTGGTCGTGCAGGCCGCCAGGGCGATCCGGGTAGCTCTACTTTTTATGTATCACTTGAAGATGACCTGATGCGCATGTTCGGCAGCGAACGTATTGCAAGCCTCATGGACAGGATGGGTTACAAGGAAGGCGAAGTGATCCAGCACAGTATGATCACCAAGAGCATTGAAAGGGCACAGAAAAAAGTAGAAGAGAACAACTTCGGTATCCGTAAGCGTTTGCTGGAATACGATGATGTAATGAACAAGCAAAGGAACGTGGTATATGGTAAACGTAACCATGCTTTGTTTGGAGAAAGACTGGCGCTCGACCTGGACAATGCATTCTATTCTGTAGCAGAAGGTTTGGTGAATTCTTTCAAAGAAACAGAAGACCACGAAGGCTTCAAGCTGGCTGCCATCATGAACTTTGGTATCGATACAGGCATTACAGCAGAAGAACTGGTAAAAGGCAACGCACTCCATACAACAGAAAAATTATACGGCGAAGCCATTGAACAATACAACAGGAAAAAAGAAGCATTGGCGCAGCAAACCATGCCGATCATTTCCAACATCCGCAAAGAGCAGGGCAATCATATAGAAAACGTGGCAGTACCATTTACCGATGGTAAGCGTGGTTTGCAGGTATTGACCAATCTTGATAAATACCTTGCCAACAATGGTATGGAGCTCGGTGCTTCGCTGGAACGCAGCATTACATTGAGCTTAATTGATGACGCATGGAAAGAACACTTACGTGCAATGGATGATCTTCGCCAGAGCGTGCAGTCTGCAACTTACGAACAAAAAGACCCGCTGGTTATTTATAAAATTGAAGCATACGATGCTTTCAAAAGAATGGACGACCAGGTGAATAAAGATATCATCAGCTTCCTTTGTCATGCCGGTATCCCGATGGAGCAAACCAATTCGGGAAGGATACAGGAAGGCAGGGAAGAAAAAACTGACATGAGCCGCATGAGGGAGAACAAAGCAGAGATTGATGCAGCCGGCGATGATTATGCAGCCAATGAAAGAGATTATTATGATCCGTCAACACCGGTTAAACAAGAGCCGGTAAGGGTTGAGCCGAAGATCGGCCGTAATGATCCTTGTCCTTGCGGAAGCGGAAAAAAGTTTAAGCAGTGCCATGGCAAGGATGCATAATAGCTGCATTGTTTGATAGTTAAACAGGTATAAGAGCAAGATAATTTCTCCTCTTAAAAAATGTTGTCAGGTTCAGGCTGACAGAATTTAAGAAAAAATTCAAACTGGTAAATTTCTGAAGAGCATTCAAAATTGAATGCTCTTTTTTTATGGCATTTACTCAATGGATGCTGTGAATGGCTCAATCTGCATTGTAATATCCTGCCCTGTTTATTGTATTTGTACTGTTGATTTATAATATTAATCCCAAAATAAACTTTATGGGACTCTCAACTTCAAATACAAGTGAACCTGCTGTACAAGCGGAGAATACGGCTGATGGTGCTGCAGTGTGGGCCAAATCAAAAACCGGTGTAGCCCTGGTTGGTCAAAGCACAGAAGGAAAAGCCGTGTACGGTGAAAGTAATAATGGACAAGGAATTCTGGGGCAAAGCCATGCAAAATATCATGCCGGCGTAACGGGTATCAACGACAATACAAGCCAGGAAGCAGGTCCAGGTGTATATGGTGCAAGCAAGGGAACGGCAATATGGGGCGAAAGTGAAACATGGTGTGGTGTAGCAGGAATTACCAAAAGCCATACAGGTGGTGCCGGAGTTTATGGAAAAGGAAATATAGCAGCAAAGTTTGAAGGAGATGTAAATATCCCGGTAGGCAATCTCAATGTGCAAACGGGCCTGATTACAATCAACGGGCAAAGTGTTTGGGAGATGATAAGCGATTTACAATATTCAATGAGTCAGCTTTCAAGTGGTAATAATAATTTATCTGATTTCTTATTCAATTTACAAGTGCGGATCCAGGCCCTGGAAGGAAAAGTTGCACAGCTTGAAATCCGCCGATAAAATATTTTCAAAACAATACAGTATGAGCCGATTGGTAAAATATACAATTTATCAAAGAATAACATGCTGCCTGTTATTGACGATAGCTAATTTTATTAATACTGCTATCGCTCAAAATATTGGCATAGGTACCGCTGTTCCTCAATCAAAACTGGATGTTAATGGTGATGTTGCATTCAGGTCTTCCGATATAACCATCTCAACAACCTATAATTACAACCTCAATGTAAATGCTGCAAAACAATACAGTTATAATTTACTCAGCAATGATCCCGGTCTTGGAAATTTTATTATTGCGGGCATTAGTACCGGCGTGGAAGGAAGAATAATAATGCTCAATAATAAAAGCAATTTCTCTTTTGAAATATATAATGAAGATGCCACGGCCGTGGCTTCCAACAGGATATTAACCGGCACCGGCACAACCCTGGCCATTTACCCCGGCGGCAATGTAGTATTGCAATATACTGCCGCTGATCAGCGGTGGTTGGTAAAAGCTGCACACAATAGCAGTCTTGATAATTTTGGAGCTGCAGCGCTGCCAGCCAGCGCAATTGTATTAAGCGAAATGCAGCAAAACAGCAACCTGCAATCCGCCGGTTTTGTGCTGGCGGGTGCATTACAGCTGAATCAATCGCAGGCCAGCCCAAATGAATATACATGGTTTTACCCGCCTTCAGTTGTCAATGCGCCAATGTCGCTTGGAGAACACACTGCTGTATATACAAATGAAAAAATGCTCGTCTGGGGCGGCTACAATACCGATGCAGCTGTTTATTTGAAAGATGGAAAAATTTATGATCCGGCTTTGGATTTATGGACTACCATGCCGCTATCTCCGCTCCTGGAACGAAGCCTGCATACAGCTCAATGGACCGGGAATGAAATGATCATCTGGGGTGGTATTAATGAAGATAATACCTTTGGTGACGGAGCTAAATATAACCTGCAAAGCAATACATGGTCACCTGTATCAACGGTAAATGCGCCAAGCTCCCGTTTTAATTTTACCAGCGTGTGGACGGGCACAGAAATGATTGTTTTTGGCGGAAGATTGGCAGGCGTACTTCATAGGTCAGATAATAAAAAATACAACCCCTCTACCAATAGCTGGACAAATATCAGCAACCTCAACGCACCTGCGCCCCGCATAAATCATACTGCTGTGTGGACCGGGAATAAAATGATTGTTTTTGGCGGAAAATTAGTGGATGGTTCCATAACAAATACAGGTTCCATTTATGATCCCGTTACAGATAGCTGGACAAATACGGCTACTGTTGGCGCACCCCCCAATGGCATGAGTGAACACACCGCTGTGTGGACCGGAACAAAAATGATTGTTTTTGGAGGCAGAAAAAATCCAGGTACAGTTGAAAATAATTTTTACATCTACGATCCCTCTGCCAATACCTGGACACAGGGTAGCAATATCAATAAACCTCTTGCTACCGTAAAACATACTGCCGTATGGACCGGCAACCGCATGATAGTATTCGGAGGAACGGGAAGTAACAACGGAGGTATATATAATCCTGAAAACGATAGCTGGAGTACAAATGACTTATTGATGCAACATAGTTTTGTAAGCCACACAGCTGTGTGGACGGGCACATCAATGATCATTGCCGGGTATGGTCCGCCACAAATATTAAAAGAAGGATTTGCGGCTGCAACAAACAGGGTGTATTACCTGTACAGGAAAAACTAACGAACGGCTTTGCATAGAACAATTAAAGTTACCCGGCAAAGGCTGAGGCTAACAATATTATCCGATCCTAAAATAATAGAGGCATTCACAAACAATCATCATTTTTATGAAACAAATTATCCTTTGCTGCGTATGCTACATGTTGATCAACACTGCCTTTGCGCAATACAATTATCCATTCACCAAAACTGTTGACAGCAGCGACACCTATTTCGGTGTTAGCTATAAAGATCCTTACCGCTGGCTGGAAAATTTAAAAGATACCAATGTACTTCAGTGGTTTAAGCAACAAACAGATTTTGCCGATGCTGCAACCGCTAAGCTCGCTGGGACCGATAGTTTTATAAGCCGGTTCCTTGCTTACAGTAATTCAAAAACCTGGGGTTGTAATCCCCAGTACAAATACGGCAACCGTTATTACTATGATAAATGGGAGCGGGGTCAGTTGTCGCAAAACCTGTATTACAGAACAGGTACAGATACTACCGGGCATTTCATTTTTGATTCATGGAAAATTCATGACGGCATGCGGTACTTTGTGGAAGTCATAAAGTTTTCTCCCAACGGAAAATATTTTGCCGCAACTTTTGATAAAAATGGTGAAGAATATCCCTTTATAAAAATATATGATCTTGAAAATAAAAAATGGTTGAGTGATAGTATTCCGCATTGCTGGACCAATACCATTTTCTGGACATCAGATAGTAAGGGTTTGATATACTCTTATAATACCGGGGATCGTACTGCTGCTAATGCTTCGGTAAATGATGTGTCAAAATATCATTTACTGCATACAAATTATATGGGCGATATAACCATTATGAGTGAACTCATAAGAAATACTATTGAAAAGAAAAAAAGCAATAGCTATTACTCCTTTATATACAATATTAACGGGTCTGATAAAATTTACTGTCAACCCAACCAGGGATTCGATTTTGAATACGGCAACCTGTATTTTATAAAGGGAGATCAGCTGTTAGCTCCTTCTAAACACTGGACAAAATTATACGATCAGAAAGACTCAGTCGCAGATATAAAAGAAACTCCCCTGGGCTATTATTTTGTTTGTGCCAAAGGCAATGGCTTTAAAAGTCTTCGTTTTACCCCGGCGAACAATCCCGACTTTGCCAATGCAACTATTTTATTGGCAGAAGATCCTACCTGGCAATTAGAAAAAATAGATGAAACAAAATCATTCTTACTTGTGTACTATTCTAAATATGGCTTTATCAACAAAACCATATTTATCAATAAAAAAACAGGGAAGGAAGTGGTTGTTTCTGCCATTAAAGACCTCGACCGCCATGCTATTACTACCATGGGAACTCAAACCGATGAATGTATTTTCTGGAAACAATACATCAATAAGCCAGGGTGGAGTTATTTGTTGGATATTGGCAACAACAAGCTGATCAGGGAGCAATTTTGGGCTCCACGTGGCCAGACATTTTTACCCGGCAGTGAGGATATTGTATCGGAGTTGATTGAAGTACCCTCGTATGATGGAACACTGGTGCCCCTGAGTATTTTACGCAGCAAATACACAAAGTTTGATGGCAATAATATCGTACTCCTGTATGGTTATGGCGCCTATGGAATTAGCGTGAAAGACAATTCCTATAATGACTATAGCCCTATTAATAATTTGTTGGTTAAGGCTGGTGTAATATTGGCGCATGCCTATGTAAGAGGAGGAGGCGAAAAAGGCGAAGCCTGGCACAAGGATGGCATGAAAGAAAACAAGTCCAATACCTGGAAAGACTTTATTGCCTGTGCAGAATATCTTATAAAAAATAAATACACACAATCCTCCAGGCTTGCTTGCCAGGGTGGAAGTGCAGGAGGGGTTTTAATTGGCAGGACTATAACCGAGCGCCCCGATCTATTTGCTGCTGCTCACATACAAAGCGGTTGCGTAAATCAAATAAGGGGTAAGGCCTGGGGTAATCAAATAAACAATTATCCAGAATATGGCAACCCCGCCATTGAAAGTGAAATGAAAGGTATTATTGAAATGGATGCGGTCATACATGTAAAACCCAATGTAAAATACCCGGCAGTTTATTTAACAACAGGTATTAACGACATGAGAGTGGCTCCATGGATGCCGGGTAAAATGGCAGCTTCATTGCAGGCAAACAGTACCTCAGGTAAACCCGTTTTACTATACACCAATTTTGAAGGCGGTCATTTTGGTGATGCCAATGCACCTACTTTAAAGGAAAGAATGAAAACAGGACTGGCACCGGTATTTTTTCTTCTATGGCAATGCGGGCATAAAGGTTTTCAATTAGACCAGTAATGGTAGGGTGGATGTAAGCCATACAGGGGATAAGACAAGGATATCCCTTATTGTTTGCACTTAAAATTTTTATAAATGCTGTAGAGGTTGCGGATTAAAAGTATTAACTTATAAAATGTTCAATAGAGGAATAATAACAGCCATATTTTGCATTGTTTTGTTGCAAAATTTACCTGCACAAAAATTCCCTGAATTAAACTTTTCTTACCTCAACGTTAACAATGGATTGCCTACTAATTTAATCACTTCAGTTTTTAGGGACAACCGTGGGCTGATATGGTTTGGCAGCGAAAACAATGGTTTGCTCAGGTATGACGGAAAAAAAATTAAAACATTTTATAGTTCCGAACCGGGCAAAGGTATTGCTGTGAATTATGTAGGCTCCATTTGCCAGGATAAGCAGGGTTGGCTATGGATGCAAACGCTGGAAGGGCTTTATAGGATGAATCCCGTAACAGAAGAAATAGAATTGTACCAGCACGATCCGGCCAATAAAAAATCAGTTAACACCAATGAAAAACCATTACCATTTGTAGATAGCAAAGGCAATATCTGGATATCAGGTTATGAAGGTTTTCAGCAATTCGATCTGGATAAAAAAGAGTTCATTAATTACTTTATTCCGGCTATAGCAAACCCCGCTTGGCAAAAAAATGCAAGATGTACCGGAAACGTTTTTGAAGATTCAAAAGGAAGGCTATGGGTTACTTGCTCTTATGGTATTTACCTGGTAGATAGTAAAAGCCGGGCGCTAAAACCTTACTTTAACGGTAAGTATGCTTCTGCTACCAGCATAACTGAAAATGCCGATCATGATTTATTAGTAAGTTTTTGGGGACTGGGTATCATGAAGGTTGATACCGAAAGCGGGCGTTACACTCCTTACCTACATGAAAATGCCATTGTAAATTCCATTGGGTACTGGCAGGATGTAAACGGTAAAAAATGGCTTTATTATATTTTAGCCAACGACGAACATCGGTTTTCTTTGTGTGATACCATCACCAGGAAATATAAGCAATACATTATTAATGACGCTACAACCGGCAATATCTCTTTAGTTTACAACGAACAGGGCAACAGGCTATGGCTTATAACGGCGAATGGACTTTGTATAGCTGATAAAAACCAGCAGCAGTTTAGTAAGTTTTTCTTATTCAGTTATTTTGGAAAAAATAAAGAAATCTATGGTGAGCCAAGGTCACTATTGGTTTCAAAAAATGAGTTTGTACTTGCTACCTGGGCAACAGGTAAGCTGTACCATTATAATAAAAACTGGCAATTAAAACTGGCAGTGAATGGCATACCTCCGAAACCTGCCAGAATTTGGCCATACAGCATTCACACTATTCAAGAAGATGAATATGGAGCAATATGGTATGGAACAGACAGCGGACTTATAAAACATACGCATGCGGGATACAAAAGATACCTGCCCACTGATAGCTTTTACTCTGTTGAATACAAAAACTCAGCAAGGGATATGCTTAAAAGAAAAGATGGCCTGTACTGGGTAAGATTTACCGGTAGGGGCATATATGTTTTTGATCCTTTTAAAGGAAAGTTTACCAAAAGGTATCCATTGGAAGGTAAAAGGCTTGCCAACTGTATTTCTTACGACAAAAAAGGAAAGCTATGGTTAGGTACTTCAGAAGGATTATATGCCTACGAAAAGGAGCTGGATTCTTTTGTGCGTTTTCCGCTGATTGGTTATAACAGCAAATTAAGCCAGCAATATGAAAACGTTTACCAGGTTTATTTTGATAGAAACAACATAGGCTGGATAGGTACTTATTATGGATTGATAAAAATAAATGCGGATAATAGTGTGGTAGAATATATTATTGATCCTGCTAAAAAAATGAATTACAACGTACTTCGGTTATTGTCCGACAGTATCGGTAATTTATGGTTTATCTCCAATACATCCCTTAACAGTTACAATACACAAACCAGCCTTTTCCGGTATTATACACCAGAGAATGGGCTTCCTCAAAATTTTATTGGATTCCCGGGAGTTTTACAATGGCTGGATGATAGCACTATTGCGGCAGGAAGTATGGGAACTATTACCACGTTCAATCCATACAGGCTTATGAAAGATGATTTCTCTGTAAAAATTATTTTTACAGATGTCGTTATTAATAATAAAAGGATCGGTTTCGAAGATGTAGTTGACAATACACTTCCTATTCCACCCGGTGCAAAACTCATCTATATTCATTTTGCATTACTGCATTACACAGCCCCACAGCAAAATAAATTATATTACAGAATTACTTCAAAGAAGGATAGTGCCTGGATACTTTCCAATGATGGAGATATAAATTTGTATAATCTTCCTCCTGGCAAATACCATTTGCAGGTAAAAGGAGAGTTTAACGGAAATGCTGCCAGGTACAAACTGGCAGAGTTAAAGTTCATCATAAAACCTTATTGGTACCAGTCCGATCTATTCAAAACAAGCTCGATTTTGTTGTTGTGCTGTGCTGTTTATTTCTTTATAAGATGGCGCTTAAAAACTGTACGGCAATCAGCATATTTAAAGCAACGGATCGCTCAAACGGAGATGGCGGCTTTAAAAGCGCAAATGAACCCTCATTTTATGTTCAACTGTATCAATAGTATTGATGCATTTATTCAAACAAATGACAAATACAATGCTACTTTGTACCTGAATAAGTTTGCCAAACTTATCCGCAATGTATTGGATAGCAGCAAAGAAAATGTAGTTTCTTTTTCCAGGGATATTGATACACTTAAGCTGTATATTGAGCTGGAAGAATTGCGGAGCGAAAATAAATTTATAAGTAAGCTTGAAATTGACGGGGAGTTATTACTCGGCGATTATAAAGTGCCGCCATTGATCATTCAGCCCTTTATTGAAAATGCAATAATACATGGGTTGCGCAATAGGGAGCAGGATGGCGGATTGCTGGAGCTGATCATTTTTAAAGATGAACAAAATATTATTTATAAAATAAGAGATAATGGGATAGGCAGAATAGCATCAGGATTATTAAACAAGGGCAGAGAAAAATCCTATGGAATGCAAATGAGCGCCGACAGGATCCGCCTTTTTAATAAAGAAGGAAAGGCTTCACTAATGATCAACGACCTTTACAATAATTTAACTCCTGCCGGAACTGAAGTGGTGGTAAAATTGAAAATAATTTAATGTACACAGCAATTATTATAGATGATGAAGCAAAAGGCAGACTGGCTTTAAAAGAAAAGCTTATCAGGTATTGTCCTGATGTAAAATTATTGGCAGAAGCTTCAAATGGTAACGAAGGGATTGCAGCTATTGAGCATCATCATCCGCAAATAATTTTTTTAGACATTGAAATGCCTGGAATGAGCGGCTTTGATATGCTCGGGCAATTGCCGGATAAAAATTTCCATATTATTTTCACTACGGCATACAATCAGTATGCTATCAAAGCGATTAAATATGCTGCTTTTGATTACCTGCTGAAGCCAATAGATATTGAGGAACTGATAGGGGCAATAACTAAAATAAAGGACCTTGAAGTAAATCAGACAAAACAGCAATTGGCATCACTCAGCGAAAACTTATTACACCCCAGGAAAAAGCTCAATAAACTAGCCATTCCTACATTGGAAGGCCTGTTGTTCTATAATATAAATGACATTGTATATTTAGAAGCCAATAGCAACTACAGCAATATTTTTTTTACCAACGGGCAAAAAATAATAGCATCAAAAACTTTAAAAGACTTTGAAGAGCTTTTGCCTGACGATGTTTTCTTTCGTCCCCATCATTCTTACATTATTAATCTTAATTGTATTAAAAAATACATTAAAGGAGACGGTGGCCAGATTGAGATGCAGAATGGTGCATACATTGAAGTTTCCCGTAGAAAAAAAGAAGAATTCCTTGGCTTACTGCGATAATTATTTACAACCTGGTTGGATAATGAACCATTAGCAGCTAAACAGTTGTATCTTTTCCTGTATAAATCTTCCTGGCATGAAACAAATAATGTTATTGGCAACCCTGTTGGTATCAGCTTCTTTGCATGCTCAAACAGATGCTTTGGTAAGTATCGTGAACGTTAATCTTATTGATGTGGATAAACAAAAGGTCATTCCCAATGCAACCGTGCAGCTGTCTGGTGGAAAGATACAGGCAGTGCTCACCGGCAAAAAAAATGTTACCGCCGGAACGATCATTGATGGCACAGGCAAATACCTGATGCCCGGCATGACAGATGCACATATTCATTTTTTCCAGAGCGGCGGATTATACACCAGGCCTGATGCGATCGATCTGCGCAAATTTGTTCCTTACGAAAAGGAGATCGCCTTTGCAAAGGACAATATGGAAGATGTGATGAAAAGGAATATCATGAATGGCATCACCACTGTTATTGATGTAGGCGCTACTTATAATTTGCTCGATTACAGGAAAAATTTTGTGCAGCAACCCTTTGCGCCAACAGTGTACATGACCGGCCCCTTGCTCACCACTTACGAACCCGCTGCTTTTAAAGGATTAGGCAACGACCGCCCTTTCAGCCTTGTAAAAACAGAAGAGGAAGCCCGTAAAATGGTGCAGGAGCAATTGCCCTACAAACCCGACTTTATCAAGATATGGTATATAGTGATCGGGAAGAACAAAGAGGAAGTAGCGAGGAAATACCTGCCTGTTATCCAGGCCATCATTGATGAATCGCACAAGAACAATTTAAAAGTGGCCGTGCACGCTACGGAAAGAATTGCAGCACAGCTGGCTGTTGAAAGCGGTGCAGATTTCCTGGTACATAGCGTGGAAGATGAAATTGTTTCTGCAGATTTTGTCAAATTATTAAAAGACAAAAAAACAGTGCTTTGTCCTACGCTTACCGTGTATGATAACTATAACAAAACCTACGGGCAGGAATATCATTTTTCTTTTACTGAATTTACAAAAGGCAATCCGCAGCAGTTAGGTTCCTTGTTCGACCTGCAGCACCTGGCTGATCCGAAAATTAAAATGTACAGGGAGCAAACCCGCAAAGGAAAAATTGCTGATAAAACCCATGACTCCATCTGCCTGGTGAATCTTAAAAAGCTGGCGGATGGCGGTGTACACATTGCTGCAGGTACAGATGCCGGCAATACAGGCACACTTCATGGAGCTTCGTACATTACTGAATTATTGATGATGAAAGACGCAGGATTAAGCAACTGGCAGGTGATACAAGCTGCAACCATCAACCCCGCTTATGTGCTGGGCAAGGAAAAAGAAACAGGCAGTATAGCAAAAGACAAAACTGTCGACCTGCTCCTGCTGGATGCTAACCCATTGGACAGTTTACAGAACCTTACAAAGATCAGCATGATCATCAACAAAGGCCAGCTCATCGATCCGGATACGCTTATAAAAGAAACGCCGCTTGCATTGGTTCAGCGACAGCTCAATGCTTACAATGCAAGAGATATAGAAGCATTCCTGGAACCCTATGCAGATGATGTGGAACTGTATGATTACAAAACCGGCCAGCTGCTATCAAAAGGAAAAGAAGCGATGAGAAAAGATTATTCATTCTTTGCAAGAGTGCCCGAATTGCATTGTGAAATAAAAGCAAGGATCGTGCAAGGCGATGTTGTGATAGACCAGGAAAGCGTTACCGGCTTTGGAAACAAGCCACTGGAAGCAACGGCGATCTATCATATTAAGGATAATAAGATCAGTAGAGTTTATTTTATACAATAAAGGTTTAAGGAGTTTTAGAAGTTACAGGTGGAGGGTTTTGTGTTTGCGTGTTAGGAAAGAGCGTTAAATTTGCAAGCGCTAACACAGCTCGTAACTCACAACTCTTAACACGCATACAGGAATATGAAACCACGTGCCTTTTTATTCGATATGAACGGAACCATGATCAACGACATGCATCATCATGAAAAAGCCTGGTTTGATATTTTGAACGAAGACCTGGATGCCAACATGACCATGGACCAGGTAAAAAGTCACATGTACGGCAAGAACGAAGAATTGTTTGAAAGGGTGTTCGGAAAAGACTTTTATAGTCTCGATGATGTAGCTGCTTATTCACTCAAAAAAGAACAACGCTACCAGCAGGATTTTTTACCATATTTAAAATTGATCGAAGGGCTGGATAAGTTTTTAGCCAAAGCCCGGGAACATCATATCAAAATGGCCATCGGAACGGCCGCAAGTCCCTTTAATGTAAATTATGTACTGGATAATATTCCCGTGCGGCATTATTTCGATGCCATCATTACTGCCGATGACGTACCTGTGAGCAAACCCAACCCCGATGTATTTCTAAAATGTGCTGACGAGCTTGCTGTAATTTACAGTGAATGCATTGTATTTGAAGATTCTCCCAAAGGCGTGGAAGCTGCAAAAAATGCCGGCATGAAAGCTGTTGTACTCACTACCTATCATAGCCCGGAAGAATTTGCTCATTTGGATAATATATTGATGCTGGTAGCTGACTATACAGATGAACGCCTGCAGGGTTTATTTCAATGAATTTAATTTATTGAAATATTTTTACATATGAATTATTTTTTGTGTCGGCTATTAATTTTTGGCCTATTCTCCCTTTATTTTCAAATATTTTATCCTGAAAATCAAAAATTTAGCTATTTTTAGCCAGATAAATCGATTATGCCATGCAAAACTAAAAACCAGTTTGTATGTCAATGAACCGCCGCCTGGCCCTTATTCCTTTTATTTTACTGGTACTCGTAGCAGCGTGTAGTGTGCTGTTTTCACCTTCGGCCAGGCCTCCTGCCGCAGCTTATGAGATCAATACGGCTGATACTGCCTGGATGCTCACCGCCTGTGCGCTGGTGTTGATCATGACCCCGGGACTGGCATTTTTTTATGGCGGCATGGTCTCCAAAAAAAATGTCATCAGCACTATGCTGCAGAGTTATATCTGTATGGCGGTCATCACCATTATCTGGGTAGTTTTTGGTTTTAGCCTCGCTTTCGGCGAATCCATCGGTGGTTTTATAGGTAATCCTGCTACTTTCTTTTTAATGAAGGGCGTAGTAAACGGAAAACCCTGGGAACTGGCGCCTACCGTTCCTTTAATGCTATTTGCTTTTTACCAGCTCAAATTTGCGATCATTACACCGGCGCTCATCACCGGCGCTTTTGCGGAGCGGATAAAATTCACTTCTTATCTTTTATTTATCAGCCTGTTCTGCATTATAATTTATGCGCCGCTGGCCCATGCTACCTGGCATCCCAACGGCATTTTATTTAAATATGGTGTGCTCGATTTTGCCGGCGGCACCGTGGTACACATGAGTGCAGGCATTGCAGCTTTGGTAGGTGCTTTGTATTTAAAAAAGCGCCAGCAGGAAACACATGCGCCCGCCCGCATTACCTATGTTTTGCTCGGTACAGGATTATTGTGGTTCGGGTGGTTCGGGTTCAATGCAGGTTCTGCGTATGGTGCCAACCTGCTTTCGGCCAATGCGCTCGGCACTACCAGCACAGCCAGTGCTGCTGCTGCATTTGCATGGATCATACTGGATGCAGTAAGAGGCAAAAAACCATCCGCCATGGGAGCATGTATCGGCGCTGTAGTTGGATTGGTAGCTATCACGCCAGGCGCAGGTTTTATCAGCATAGCACATTCGCTTACGGTGGGTGTGGTGAGCAGCTTTATCAGCAATATGATGGTGGAATGGCGTACAAAAAAAACAAACATTGATGACACGCTGGATGTATTTCCCTGCCATGGAGTAGGAGGTATTGCAGGGTTTATTTTAACTGCGGTTTTTGCCGATCAAAATATCAATGCGGCCAATACAACCGGCAATGGTTTGATATTCGGTGAGACAAAACTGTTTACTGTTCACCTGTTAACTACAGTAGGAGTAATAGTTTTTGTTGCCCTGGGTAGCTTTATCATCCTTAAAATAACAGACCTGTTAACGCCTTTACGGGTTACTGCCGAAGAAGAGGAGCAGGGCCTCGATCTGAGCCAGCATGGAGAGAAACTGTAAGGGTATGTAGGTTTTATAGAAAGGTGGCTCCTATGGAGCCTAATAGAACATTATATATTTTTATTACAGACTGGATGCTCCTACGGAGCGGAGCTTTACTTTCTTATTTCATATTTATCATTTCTTATTCCTTACTAACCGGTACTGAAGCTGGGTTCTATAAATTTTTCCTGCCCTTGTGTAATCCTTTTTCTTCCTGCATCCATTGCTTACGTGAACTTAAAATCGTAAACAATGAGAAAATTATGGCTGATCGCAAGCCTGCTTATATGTGTATACAGCAGCTACGCAGGCGACGAAAAAAACACCACATCTTCTAATTTAAAATCTGTGACCGTTTACCGCAACGGGGCCGAAATGATCCATACTGCCACTGCCAATCTTCCCAAAGGCAGCAGTGAACTGCTCATAGAAGGCATTAGCAACAGCATTGATATTAACAGCCTGCAGATCAATTGCCCCAGCACCGTGACCATCCTCGGTGTTGAATTCAGCAACCAGTATATGGTGAATGAAATGGTAACACCTGCGATGAAAAAAATACAGGACTCGCTCGAAATAATTAAGGAGAATATCCAGAAAACAGATATCAATATTGCCACTACAGAAGACCTGTTATCAGTACTGAAATCAAATAAAGATATCAAAGGTACCCAAACAGGATTGAGTGTTGCAGAGCTGATCAAGCTGATGGATTATTACAAATTAAAATCCGCTGAACTGCAAAATGATCTTTCTGCATTAAAAGAAAAAAAGAGCAAACAATCAGAGCTCATCAACAAGCTGAACCTGCAGCTGAAAGAAGAGCAGATGAAAAATACCAGGTCGGCCGGAAGAGTGATATTGCAATTGTCTGCCGCATTGAATGTGAGCAGCGAATTCACCATCTCTTACCTTACACCTAATGCTTACTGGACGCCGTACTACGACCTGAAAGTAGAAAGCATTAAAAGTCCTATTAATATTATTTACAAAGCAAAGATCAGCCAGACCACCGGTATTGACTGGAAAAAAGTAAAGCTGTCTTTGTCAACTTCCTCTCCTAGCCAGTATGGTGCAGCACCTTTATTGCGCAGCTGGTTCCTCAGTTATGTTAACCCTGTGAGCAGGATGAACAGGCAGCTGGCACAAAATTCCATACAATCTTTCGAAAAGAAAGAAATGGATGTAGAATTAAACCAGGCATTAGCCGGGTCTGTAGCAGCAGTAAAAATACGTGGTACTGGAAGCGTTGGTTCAGAGCCTGTTTACATTGTGAATGGTGCTGAAATGAGTTCTTTAGATTACAGCAGGCTTGATCCTTCGAGCATAAAAACAGTAGATATTTTAAAAGATGCCAATGCCACTGCAATATATGGCGCCAGGGCGGCCAACGGGGCTGTAGTGGTTACTTTAAAAGATGGCCTGGATGACTATGTGAGCGTTGCTGAAGGTGAGCTGGACATTACCTACGATATCGATCTTCCTTACGATGTGCCTACCAATGGCAAACAACAGATAGCTACATTGAAAGAAGCGACCATGCCAAGTGTTTATAAATATTATGCAGTGCCGAAGCTTGACAAAGAATCTTACCTGCTGGCAGAAGTAAGCGACTGGGAAAAGCTGAACCTGTTGCCCGGCGAAGCCAATATTATTTTTGAAGGTACGTATGTAGGCAAATCATTTATTGATCCGGCCAGCACCAACGATACACTCAATCTTACCATGGGCAAGGATAAAAGGGTAATTGTAAAAAGAGAGAAGATGGTGGATTTCAGCAGTGTGAAATTCCTGGGCAGCAATAAATTACAAACCATGACGTACGAGCTCACTGTAAAGAACAATAAAAAGGATGCGGTAAATTTTATCCTGAAAGACCAGTACCCAATCAGCACCAATAAAGAAGTAGAAGTGGAGCTGCTGGATGATGGCGGTGCAATGATCAACAAAGAGATCGGCGTACTAACCTGGAAATTGCAACTGGCACCGGGCGAAAGCAAAAAAGTACGTTTCAGCTACAGTGTAAAATATCCAAAAGGAAAAACACTCAATTTAAATTAAGAAACTAAAATAGGTTTTCGGGTTTAATGTTAGGTCCACCTGCAATTATTTGTGGGTGGATTTTTTTATATTGTAAAAGATATAATGCATTGTTTTTTACAGCCATTGCAAAATTCCCTATTTTAGATTTTCCAAAACTGATAATGTACAAACCCGGAACACACATAATTGCTACGCTCTCCTCTGAACAGGCCGGGCTGCTTACTAATTTTTCAGCATTTAAAAACCATACGGATGTTTTGATACAGGAGCATGGGTTGAATAAATTAGGGGAAGTATATCATGATTTTGCTCCTGCAGGTTATACCGGCGTGGTATGTCTCAGCGAAAGTCATATATCCATTCACACATGGCCTGAATACAATAAGCTGAACATGGATATTTATTTAAGCAACCATGAGCGAAGCAATGATGCAACCGTGCAGAAAATATACGAGGCTTATGTGAATTTTTTTAAGGCTGGTATTGTTCATTTTCAAACCATCATTCGCTAAACCAGGTCCGCATGAATTGTCCCGTTTGCAATACTGACCTGACCATCCAATGGCCCGGTACCACTTTAAAGCAATGCACCTGCAATGTTATCATCAGTAAAAAGGATGCAGGCGACTGGAAGATTGCCATGCACAAGGTTGCAAGAAATCAGCCTGCAACTTATATCGTTGTTGGTACAGAAGGCGTGTACAATAAAAAGAAGTTCACCGTTGCAGGAAGGGTATGTGCGCAGAATGAGGGAACTTATATAAATTATTGGTCGATCTTTTTTGAAGATGGTTCTCATGCCCTGCTGGCAGAGGGTTACGGGCATTATACCATAATGACCAAAACCACGGCAGCTTTTGCTATCAATTTTCTCAAGTTCGAAAAGCTGAAAGCCGGACAGGTATTCAGCTCCAACAAAATAAAGTTCAGGATCGTACGAAAAGAACAATTTGACCTGGTAACGATCGAAGGAGAAAATGAATGGCCGGATATTGCCAATGGCTTCGGCATCTTTGATTTTTTCAGGGAAGAAGGCGAGTTCACACAGATCGTCCGTTTCAGCAATGGATTTACTTTTCACCTCGATTGCCAGTTTTTTAAGGCCCACGAATTAAAGTTATCCAAAACTGCTACACAGCTTGTTAAAAGGGAACATATTTGCAATGCCTGCAAAACGGTAAATGTGCTGCATGCTTTTCCTTATACCTATACCATCAGTTGTATAGGGTGCGGGCAAAGATATGTGTACGACAGGAAGGTGGATATGTACCAAAGGGCCAAACAAAACGATAAAGGTTTTGGGGCTCATATTGAATTAGGCAGCAACGGGATACTGGATGGTATTGAGTTTAAAGTGATCGGCTATGCAAGAAAGGAAGAGACCAATATGGATGCAGCGCAATGGAGTGAATATACTTTATACAACCCCGAACATGGTTTTGCCTATCTCAGCGAGTTCCAGGGGCATTGGGTATATTTAAAAGAATGGCCACGCCCGCCACTGATCACTTCGCAGGGCAGCGATTATTTTGTTGAAAATTCCAACGAGTTCGAGCTGTTCAACGATTATTATTACAGGGTTGTCGGCGCTTACGGAGAGCATATCTACGATCTTTCCACAACAACAAATTTTTATGTAAAGGAATTTATATATCCGCCGCAGGTGCTCGCAAAAGAGCTGAATGCAACAGAAGAGAATTGGTTTTACGGCGATCATATTGAAGGGAAAAAAGTAGCTTCCAGCTTTTCGATGCCGAGTGGCCTTCCGATGAAACTCGGCGTGGGCGCTGTACAGCCGGTGGCTTTCATTAATAAAAAAACTTTTTTCCTTGTCGGTCTTATCGGTATTGCTGCTGTGATCCTGCTTCATCTCGTAATGTCGGGGATGAAGCTGGAGAAACCGGTATATGCACAGCAATCGAATTTTTCAGATTATTCAGGTACTATAATGGGAACGTCGCCTGTTTTTAATCTTCCTAAAAAAGAAAGCAATCTCGAAGTAATTTTCTTTTCGCCGGTTAGTAACAGCTGGATGGAACTGGAAGGAACATTTGTAAATACCAAAACTGGTAAGGAATACAGCTTTAACAAGGGCATAGAATATTATTTTGGTTATTCCGATGGTGAGAACTGGTCTGAAGGTAGCAGGACAGGTAGCGTAGTGCTCACCGAAATACCGGCAGGAAATTATTACCTGGAATACAAAGCCACCAAGGATAGCACAACAACACTTTTCAGCAACGCCACGCCAGGCCTTGATATCAGTGTGAAGTATGATGTTCCTGTAAGCAGGAACCTGTGGTGGGCAATGGGCTTTATTGTAATAGTAGCGGCGGCGCAGTTCGCTTTCTATTATTACTACGATAAACGCAGGTGGGAAAACAGTAAATACACGCCTTATAATTATGAATAAGATCAACATATTCAATTCGGATCATAATTTATTTGCTTACAGGTGGCTGATCGTTACCATCCTGTTGTCTCTGGGCATCATGTGGTATTTCGATTATACCGGCGACGGTATATTTACGAACAGCAATCAAAGCCAGCAATGGAACTCAAGCGGTCCGGGCTATCACAAATAAAAATTAAAACGTAAAACAGCAACTATGTCACAATTAATTTTAAACTCGGTAGTGTATTCATTATTGGGGATCGGTATTTTGGTGGTTTGTTTTTTTGTTGTGGAAATATTAACCCCAAAGCACAACCTGCGCAAAGAAATACTGGAGCATAAAAATGTGGCCCTTGCAATACTGGCCGGCTTCTTCATGCTGTCCATGTCTATCATCATTGCTTCTGCCATTCATTGATCATGGAGCAAACAAAGGGTAGTGGTCAGTGGATATTGCTGGTGGCGGTTTTTGTAATAGCCACCTGCGGGCTTGTATATGAATTGGTGGCAGGCACATTGGCCAGCTACATGCTCGGCGATAGTGTTACACAATTCAGTACCATTATCGGTGCTTATCTTTTTTCGATGGGTATTGGTTCTTTTCTTTCCAAATACATCAATGGAAATTTACTTGCCTGGTTCATCCGTATAGAATTGCTGGTAGGTGTAGTGGGTGGTTTTAGTGCTGCTGTTTTATTTGTGCTGTTCCCGCTGGTGGAATCTTTCAGGGTAGTGCTTTATGCCTTTGTTGCTGTTACAGGTATTTTGGTCGGGCTTGAAATTCCTTTGCTCATGCGCATATTGCAGAACAAGGTGGAATTTAAAGACCTCGTAAGCAGGGTATTTACTTTCGATTATATCGGCGCTCTGCTTGCTTCGCTTGTTTTTCCTTTATTATTTGTTCCCCACCTTGGTTTGATCAAAACATCTTTATTCTTCGGTATACTCAATACTGCCGTAGGCTTTTATGTTTCCTGGTATTTTAGAGAATTTTTAAAGCAGGTAAGATGGCTGCGTTTTATGGCTGCCGTTATCATACTGCTACAATTAATAGCTTTTGTTTTTTCTGACCGTATCATGAACTATGCGGAGACGAATAGTTTTACCGATGATATTGTGTATGCAAAATCAAGTCCTTACCAGCGCATTGTTATTACCCGTAATAAAAAAGAAACCCGTTTGTTCCTCAATGGCAACCTGCAATTCAGCAGTGCAGATGAATACCGTTACCATGAAGCGTTGGTTCATCCTGCTTTATCTTCTGTAGATAGTTTGCGATCGGTACTGGTACTTGGCGGAGGTGATGGTTTGGCAGTAAGGGAAATATTAAAGTATCATACCGTAAAAGATATTACACTGGTGGACCTTGATCCGGCCATGACCAAAATATTTTCCCGGCAGGAGCGCCTGGTAAAATTGAATGACGGATCGCTTCTCAATAAAAAAGTTACCGTTATCAATGGCGATGCATTTACCTGGCTCATGAAAAATTTAAAACAGTATGATGCCGTCGTGGTCGATTTCCCTGACCCTTCCAATTTTTCTATTGGTAAATTGTATAGCAATAGTTTTTATAAATTACTCAACAGGTCATTAAGTCCGAAGGGTATTGCAGTGATACAAAGCACTTCGCCCTATGTGGCTCCCAAAAGCTTCTGGTGTGTTAACAATACACTGGTATCAACAGGATTCTACACAGTTCCCTATCATAATTTTGTGCCTTCTTTTGGCGAATGGGGTTATATTATGGCAATGAAAGACAGCTCACACAACTGGTACCAGCATTTGCCACGGGCTATCCGGTTTGCAAGCAAGGCTACGATAGAGAATATGCTTTATTTCCCGGAAGATATGAAGCCGAAAATAAATCCCGAGATCAACAAGCTCAACAACCAGGCGCTGGTAAACTATTTTGAAGAAGAATGGAATAAATACCTTGATATTTAATGAAACGCAGGAATTTTCTTCACACATTGGCACTGGCCCCTTTCGTGGTAAGCATGCTCAATGCCTGCAAAAATAAATTGCAGGTAAAAGGGAAGATCACGGGCGCTTCTGCCAATATGGGTCATATACTACGGGAGAAGCCGATGGACAAGCCTGCATCCGCATTCATTGAAAAAAAAGTGGTTATTATCGGCGCAGGTATCAGTGGTCTGTCTGCTGCAAGAGAGCTGGTAAATAATAATATCAACGACTTTTTAGTACTCGAACTGGAAGCATATCCCGGCGGAAATTCTTCTTTCGGTAAAAATGAAATATCTGCGTACCCGCAGGGTGCACATTATATTCCCATTCCCAATATTGAGCTGACGGAATACATTTCTTTTTTAAAGGAGCATGGTGTAATTGAAAGCTTTGATGATAAAGGGCTGCCCTTTTACAATGAGCTGCATCTTTGTTTTGATTCGCAGGAAAGATTATTCCTGAATGGTAACTGGCAGGAAGGTATTATTCCAAAGCGGGGTTTACAGCCTGCAGAATTAAAGGAAATAGAAAGATTTCTTGCGCTCATGAACTATTACCGTGAGCTGAAAGGAACTGATGGAAAATATGCTTTCAATATACCGGTGAATGCATCCAGCATGGATGCTGACCTGCAACAACTGGACAGCATTACGATGAAAGACTGGATGCTGCAAAATAAATTCAGCAACCCTTACCTGTGCTGGTATATTAATTATTGCACCCGTGATGATTTTGCCACCGGCTATGATAAAATAAGTGCCTGGGCTGGTATTCACTATTTTGCTTCAAGAAAAGGGAAGGCTGCTAATGCAGTTCACAGCGATGTGCTTACCTGGCCGGAAGGAAATGGTTTTTTGATGGACAAATTATTGCAGCATTGCGGTAAAAATGTCCGTACGAATGCACTGGCACTTTCTGTGAAGAAGGAAGGAGAGAATGTTGTTGTGCGGTTTATGGATACGCAGACAAAAAATATAACGGAAGTAAAGGCAGATGAATGCATCATGGCCTGTCCGCAATATGTGGCCGCCCGATTGCTGAACGACCAGGAAAGAAAGGACATTGTAAAGCAACATTTTTTATATACGCCCTGGCTGGTGGCCAATATCAAAACAGCTATTCCAGCGCAGCAGGCACATGTACCGCTCAGCTGGGATAATGTGATCTATGATAGCAAATCGCTTGGCTACGTGGATGCAACGCACCAGCTGCCGCAACAGGTTGCCGGCCTGAAGAATTTGACGTACTATCTTCCCTTTACTGATGGAGATGTGCTTGCTGAACGTCGTCGTATTTCAACACTGACACATGAAGAACTTTGCAGGTTGGTGACAGATGACCTGGAGAAAACGCATCCCGGCATCACGGAAAAAATTGAAGAAATAAATGTGACCATCTGGGGTCATAGTATGGCGCAACCCTTGCCCGGTTTTATTTCCGGGGAAGTGAGAAAAAAAATGACTGCATCTGTCAATGACAATATTCATTTTGCACATACGGATATAGCTGGCATCAGTATTTTTGAAGAAGCATTTTACCAGGGGATTTATGCCGCCAGGAAAATAATCAATAAGGTTTAGTTATGCCTAAACAACCATGGATATCGGGACCGCTGACAGACGGCATTTTTATTTTGCTGCCGCCATTCTTCTGCCTTGCGATCATTGCGCTGTTTCCTGCTGTATTTCAAAATACCACCGAAATGACGCTGGCCGGTTGGGTGTTGCTTATTTTGCTGATAGACGTTGGGCATGTATACACTACTTTGTACAGGACCTACTTTGACAACCATGCGTTGAAAAAGCAAAAATTCCTGCTTTATTTTACACCCTTTGCGGCATTTATTGTTTGTTGTTTGCTGTATAATATAAGCGTGCTTTGGTTCTGGCGATTGCTCACTTATGCAGCGGTGTTTCATTTTGTGCGGCAGCAATATGGTTTCATGCGCCTGTACAGCAGGTACGAACAAAAGAAAACCTGGGTTGAAAAAATTGATACTATTACCGTGTATAGTGCCACGCTTTATCCTTTGCTGTACTGGCATTTAAACGGACCAAGAAATTTTAACTGGTTTATTAAAAATGATTTTGCTTATTTAAATGCAGGCTGGTTTATGAATATTCTTACGCCTGCTTATTTTTTATTGCTGGCAATTTATATAGGCAGCAGCATTTATACTTTTATTAAAACAAGGGTGTTCAATATCCCGAAGTTTACCATTATTGCCGGTACGGTAGTGTCCTGGTATTTTGGCATTGTATATTTTAACGGGGATATGGCTTTTACCTTGTTGAATGTCGTAAGTCATGGGGTGCCTTATATGGCATTGGTATGGATTCATGGCCATAAGAACAAAGGGAAGCTAACAAAGCCCGGCAAGTTGCTTTCCCTGGTTTTCAGCTATAAAGGATTGATCGTATTTCTATTGATCGTATTCGGATTGGCTTTTATGGAAGAATTTTTATGGGATATTTTTGTTTGGGATGAACATCGCTCTGTATTCGGTGGTAATTATTTCTCCAATATAACCCTCAATAAAGAACTGATGAGCCTGCTTGTTCCCCTGCTTACACTTCCGCAGCTTACACATTATATACTGGATGGTTTTATCTGGAAAATAAGAAAGGACGAGATCAAATGGAACAATGAAGTAAGTATAGAAGATGAATAACTATATTTAAAGCAATAAATAGTAACACGTGAATAAAGGAGTGAAAGCCCTGCTGATTGCAGCAGGTTCTATTATAGGGTTAGGGGTATTGGGAGGAGTGACCGGTATGTTTCAATTATATTCCTGCCCGACACCGTCCAATGAACCTACATTTAAAATGGGATCTAAATTCTTTGCTACCAACCTTATAAAGCCCCGACGCTTCGATTTCATTTGTTACAAAGGTGTTTCTCTTGAAACCAATGAACCGGAAGTGTATTTTCACAGGTTGTGCGGCATGCCCGGGGATATAGTGGAAATTAGGGACGGCGATCTTTATGTAAATAATGTGAATGCTGATACAAAGCTTACACTCAAGCACATGTTTAAAATAAGCAATAAAGATGTAGGAAGTATTCCGCAAGAATTTATGAATGATGAAAGTGTTTATATGGGTGGACAAGATACAGACTCTGGTTTGTTTTGCCTGGAAGATAAATGGGTAGCCGCTAATAAATTAAAAGCTACCAGACAAATGTTTTCGGATAATAATAACATGATTACAAAGCAATTTTCACAACCGTGGACCTTTGATAACTTCGGCCCCATAAAAGTTCCTGCTGACAGCTATTTTGTGCTGGGGGATAACCGGCATAATTCGCTGGATTCAAGGTTTACCGGTTTTGTAAATAAAGAGAATGTAAAATGTACCGTATTGTGGAAGAATTAAAACCTTTTGTTAACTAAAATCAACGGTTCATTCGACCAAAAGCCCCATTCAATCATTTGTACTGTGCCGGTATGTTCTAGAGTAATACTTTTGACCCAGGTTTTTCATAGGATATTGGATTTTAAAGCGGGCTGCATTTCTATGCCGGCCCTTTTTTTATTTTGATACATGAAATAAAAAACGGCCGGAAATTTCCGGCCGCTGCTATTTAAAACCCAGTAATTATTTTATACCGTATTTCTTCTTATACCTTTCATTCAGCAATTTGTGCTTATCATCCAGGTTGATGGTCCTTCCCTGTATAAAAGCGTGTGTTACAACGCTGCTGCGCATATCCAGTATATCGCCTTCGCTGATGATGATATTTGCATCTTTGCCTGTTTCAATGCTGCCTGTACGATCTGCGATGCCCAGGATTTTAGCGGCATTCAAAGTAATAGCTTGCAGTGCATCTTCTTTGCCAAGGCCATAGGTAGCGGCTGTGCCTGCATTGAACATCAGGTTCCTGCCGGTACTGTTGCCATCCTCATCGGTGATCGCATACAATACACCCGCCTGCTGCAAAGCTGCCGGTGTTTTGTAGGGCTGATCCACGTCATCGTCTTCTGTAGTAGGCAGGTTGTGCATTTGCTGGAGAATAACGGACACATTGTGCTGCTTGAGCAAAGGAGCGATCTGCCAGCTTTCGCTTGCTCCGATCAATGTTATATCAAAGCCAAACTCTTTTGCAAAATCTATTGCCACCAGCATTTCTTTTATAAGATTGCAGTGTATGAATAGTTTTTCAGAACGGTCGAACAAACCTTTTGTGGCTTCAAATTTTAAATTGGTGGTTGTTTTGCCAGCCTGTGCATGATAGGCTTTCGCTTCCCTGAAAAAAGCCTTTACTTTTTCTATTCTTTCCAGGGCCGCTTTCACAGGATCAGTATCTGTTTGAGGTCCGCCGCCGAACCCGCCCCTGTTGCGTACAAAAAGGGAAGGCATATAAAAATGAATGGCCGTATTGTATTTGTAAGCCGCATCTTCCCATGTCCATGCATCAAACTGCACAGTGCTGCTGGTGCCTGCGACCAGGGAACCCTGCGGTGCAATATTGGTCAGCAAAATACCATTGCTGCGCAACGTGTTGATAATACGGGAATCGGTATTGTAAGCCACAATACTTTTTACATTAGGGTTCAGCTCGCCGATCTCCCTGTAATCATTGCTTCCTCTTACCTGGCTGGCGATCTCTCTCAAGCCGATGGTGGTGTTGCTTAATATTAATCCCGGGTACACATGTTTGCCCGTGGCATCAAACACTTTTACATCATCCATTGGTATGGGAAGGTTCACACCTATCTTTTCTATTTTGCCGTTGTTGACCTGTATGGTAGTATTTGTAAGCACCTGGCCGTTGCCTACATGCACGGTGCCGTTCTTAATAAAGAGCAGGCCCTTGTATTCTGGCGCAGGATAAATGGTTTCCTGTGCAGATGCGCTGAAGCCAATGGCAATTGCACAAATAAAGCTGATATATTTTTTCATTGTATTCAATTTGTAGATTGATAAAGTTTAGTTAGCGCCGATACCTGTTTCATCTGCATGCATATCCAGCAACCCATGGTTGTGGTTGTGATCCATACAAGTGTTCACATTGCGGAAGCTTGGTGAAGCAGGGCTGGTAGGAGCGCCGCCTTTTTTCTCTTCCAGCATTTTTTGTATCAGCCTGTTCCTTTCTGCGATGATCTGTTTGCGCAGCTCTGCATCTTTTTCCCTGTCGAAGTATACGATACCATCTACCAGGGTCTTTTCAGCTTTGGCATAAATGCTCAAAGGATTATCGCTCCACAAAACAAGGTCAGCATCTTTGCCTGTTTTGATGCTGCCTACTTTATTGTCGATGTGCAGCATTTTTGCAGGGTTGAGTGTAACCATTTTAAATGCTTCTTCTTCACTGAGCCCTGAATACTTTACTACTTTGGCTGCTTCCTGGTTCAGGCGTCGGGCCATTTCCCCATCATCACTGTTGATGGCTACATTGAGGCCAACCTTGCTCATGATGCCTGCGTTGTAAGGGATCGCATCCTGCACTTCCATTTTGTATGCCCACCAGTCGCTGAAAGTAGAAGCATTGGAGCCGTGTGCTTTCATTTTATCCGCTACTTTGTAACCTTCCAAAATATGTGTGAAAGTGTTGATGGTAAAACCAAACTGTTCAGCAATTTTTATGGTTTCCAGGATTTCACTTTGCACATAACTGTGGCAGGTAATAAATCTTTTTTTGTTCATGATCTCTACCAATGCATCCAGCTCCAGGTCCCTGCGCACATTTTTTGCATTGGGGCCTTTTAATGCATTCTCGTAATCCTTCGCACGTGTGAATGCATCCATCTGTACCTGCTCTACGCCCATACGGGTATCAGGAAAACGGTTGTTATTTTGAGATGTGGTACGCTTTACGTTTTCTCCCAAAGCAAATTTTATAAAGCCATCTGCGCCTTTAAATTTCAATTCTTCGTCATTCGCACCCCAGCGTAATTTTATCAGTTGCGTTTGGCCGCCAATGGTATTGGCGCTGCCATGCAGGATATGGGAAGTGGTAACACCACCTGCCAGCTGGCGGTAAATGTCCACATCATCCGGGTCAAGGTTGTCAGCGATCCTTACTTCCGAAGTAACAGACTGCCCGCCTTCGTTGATGGATGCAACCGCAATATGGCTGTGCTCATCAATGATGCCCGGTGTCAGGTATTTTCCTGTACCATCGATCACCCTTGCGCCTGCGCTGTTCAAATTTTTTCCGATGGAAGCGATCTTGCCATTGGTAACTAAAACA
>CAYOLS010000011.1:0-29717 GCA_964404845.1 uncultured Ferruginibacter sp.
CGCCTTTTGATAAATCTGATATTGATCCCGGTTACATTAAAGGTTATGTACCCGGTGTAAGGGAAAACGGCGGCCAATATACCCATGCTGCGGTATGGACGGTGATGGCTTTTGCCAAAATGCGGGAGAAGGAAAAAACATGGGACCTGTTGAAGATGCTGAGTCCTGTAGTACATGGTATTGACGCCAATGCAGTAGCTACCTATAAAGTAGAACCTTATGTAATGGCGGCTGATGTGTATGGAGTTGCGCCACATACAAGCCGTGGCGGCTGGACCTGGTACACGGGTTCTGCAGGATGGTATTACCAGTTGATGATAGAATCCTTTATCGGGCTGAAAGTAGAAAATGATGAGCTGAGCTTTGATCCCTGCCTGCCGGCTGAATGGAATGAGCTGACCCTGTTCTATCGTTTCAAAGAAACCAGCTATCGCATTAAATTAGAAAGAGGCACTGCCACTGAACAAAACAAAATAAAATTGGTGGATGATAAAGAAGAACATGCTGTAACCATATATTTTAATTGACCCATGATAGAAAAAGTACCGGCACTTACCCACCGGCAAATGCTGAAAATAAACAAGGACAATGAGCAGGCAGCTTCTGTGATGCGCCTTGTGTATGTGAATGACCAGCAGCCCGGCATTGAAAGAAAGAAGAAAGGAAAAGCCTATCTCTATGTTTTAGGTAAAAAGACATTGAAAGATGCTGCAACACTGGAGCGGATCAAAAAGCTGGCGATCCCGCCTTCCTGGAAAAATGTTTGGATATGTGCCAAACCCAACGGGCATATACAATCCACCGGAATTGACCTGAAGAATCGCAAGCAATACCGTTATCATAGTTTATGGAACCTTTTGCGTAAGGAAACCAAGTTCCATCACCTGTATGAATTTGGCCTGGTATTGCCGGAGCTAAGGAAAAAAATGGCAAAGGATATTGCGCAGGAAGAGCTTACGCAATCAAAAGTGCTGGCAACTGTATTGAGTGTAATGGAACAAACTTACATACGGGTAGGCAGCAATGAATATGAAAAGATATACGGTTCCTACGGTTTAACTACCATGAAGGATAAGCATACAAGTATCAATGGAAGTAAGATCGATTTTTGTTTTGTCGGGAAGAAAGGCGTGGAGCAAAAGATCAGCCTGCAAAACAAACGACTGGCACGTATTGTAAAAGAATGCAGGGATGTACCGGGCAAAGATCTTTTTCAATATTACGACAGCGAAGGAAAAAGAAAGCCGGTTGACGGTACTATGGTAAATAATTACATAAAAGAAGCAACCGGCAGCGATTTCAGCGCAAAAGATTTTCGCACCTGGGCAGGTTCTTTACATGCACTCAAAGCGCTTCATGCTACCGGTGCCGGCGAAACAGATTCGGATATAAAGAAGAATATTGTTACTGCCTTAGACCTCGTAAGCGAAAAGCTCGGCAATACAAGAACGATCTGCAAAAAATACTATGTGCATCCCGGTGTATTAAAATTGTACGAAGAAAAAAAGTTACAACGTTATACAGGCGTACTCAACAGGTCCTCCAAAACAAAAAACACAAGCAGGCTTAGTAAGGAAGAGATGGTATTGTTGAAAATTCTAAAAAAAGTTTAGTTGTTACGAGTTGCGGGTTGCATGTTGGTTTAACCCGCAACCCTCAACTCGTAACCTACAACAATTTATTTTAAAAGCCCGGGTGGATGACTCGCCTTATCGGTATCTTTTTCTGCAAACAGGTTTTCAATAAAGTGCATAAAGCTGGAAACGGGTCCTTCCATTTTATTGGTGCGGTCGTCTAAAATATCATCGCCTACCAGCTTGCCAAAATGAAGATCGGGTGGAAGATAAACCAGTATATTATGCCTTTGCCCGGCCAGGTAAGAACGGATGGCTTGAGGTTTTGCATCATTGCCTACTTGCCCCTTAACGGCGCTTACAGCTTCGGGTACAATGCCGTTCAGTATAGATTCAACCTGTATAGCATGAATGCTTCCGTATGCTGCCAGGCCTTCTACTACCGCCTGTTTATGATCCAGGAAAAATTCCTGCAATAATCTTTCAGTAGAAAGACTGAATAGATTTTTTGCACCCTCATCCGTACTTCCGTATTTGTACATGCCTGCCAATACAGCTGTTACTGCAGCCTGCTCAAATTGCTTGGGGTTAGCGCCTTTGTCAGCAGATGGCCTTTCTTCCTTTTCTGTATTTGGATTGATCTTGATAAAAGATGCTATATCCAGTTTATCCATCAGCTTTGTTACAATATTTTCTGCCATGTCTGTCGATTTTAGTTCTTAATGATAAGGCATTTTTTGTGCCAGCCTTTGCGTACTTTTCGGTAAAAATTTAACCACAAAGAACATAGAGGGAAAACATACAAAGAGCGCTGAGGCTGTCTTTACTCCGTTAGTTTCTTTAATGCTTTTTGCAGGTTGAAACTTTTATTGGTCAGCACTTCTGCGAAAAGATCACCCACTTTTTTCACCCGCTTTTCAATATTAAAAATGCTGAACTGCGTAGGGTGCAAACCCTTCTTTACTTCTTTCCACAATAAAGGCGTAGAAACAGTAGCGCCAGTTTTGGGTCGAACGCTGTAGGCGCATGCCAGTGTCTGTCCCTTGCTGTTCTGCAAAAAGTCGACATATATTTTATTACCCCTTTTTTTAAGTGAACGTTCAATAGAAGTAAATTTTGGTAAGGCATCCACTGTCAGCGCTGCAACGATCTGCCCGAATTTCCTTGCCTGCTCATACGTGTATTTGTTGCCCATGGGTACATACACATGCAGGCCTGTAGCGCCGGAAGTTTTGCAATAAGAATCCACACCTGCTTTATCCAGTATTTTTTTTACAGCAAGTGCTGTTTCAATCACCTGGTCAAAAGTGTTTTTGGGAGAAGGGTCAATATCAATGATCATGTAAGTAGGATGCTCCGCTTTTTTGGTCGTGCTGTTCCATGGGTTTATCTCTATTGAACCGAGGTTGGCAATGTATAATAAAGTGGCTTTATTGTTACAGACAATATAGTTTACGGTCTTATTGCTGGACTCTGATTCCACATCATATTTCTTTACCCACGAAGGAGCCTGTTCACCTGCGTCTTTGTGATAGAAGCCTTCATCCAAAATTCCATTCGGATTTCTTTTCAATGACAGGGGCCTGTCTTTGAGATAAGGCAGTATGTATTCCGCCATCGTATCATAATAAGCGATCAGGTCGCCCTTGGTAATTTTTTCTTTCGGCCAATACAGTTTGGAAAGGTTGGTAAGTGTCAGGTTGTGCCCGTCTATCTTCACCATATTGTCCTTGCTGTTGTTGGCTTCTTCTTTTGCTGTTGTCTTTTTCACGTCGCTTAATTTTTTATCAATTCGCAATCCTTTAAAAGCTGAGTGACGGAGAATACCATCATTTGTCAGTTCTGCATAAAATATTTCTGCTACCAGTTTCGGCTTAAGCCAGGTAACCGGCATATTTACTCTCACTTTCTGGTTGAAGGGTGAGGTAGTAGTAACCAGCGGTTGCATTTTTTTCCATAGCTCCTGCAATGTTTTTTCATCAAAGCCGGTGCCGGTATGGCCCAGGTATTTCAATTCATCACCCACATATTCTCCCAAAACCAGTGAGCCAAAATGCTTGCGGCTTTTTTGAGGTGCGGTGTAACCGGCGATCACAGCTTCCATGCTCGTACGGTTTTTTATCTTCAGCCATTCCTTGCTGCGTATGCCCGTGGTATATTCTCCATCGGCTTTTTTTGCAATAACACCTTCCAGCTCCTTTTTAATGGCTGATGCAAAAAATGCTTTTCCCTTTTCCAATACATGGTCATTGTATTTGATGCAAGGGTCTTTTACAGAAGCCAGTAATTTTTTTAATAAAGCTTTCCTGTCTGTCAATGGCAAGTGACGGATATCTTTCTTATCAAGAAATAAAAGATCAAATACATAATACACCAGCTTTCCCTCCGGATTGTCTTCGTGCTGCTGTAATTTTTGAAAAGAAGGATTGCCTTTTTTATCTATCCACACGATCTCTCCATCCAAAACTGCATTGTGCTTTATTTGCTCTAATGCTTTCGTTACAGGCTTAAATTTCTCATTGAAGTAAAGCCCGTTCCGGGAATACAGTTTTATGTTGCCGGAATTGCATTCTGCTATGGCCCGGTAGCCATCCCATTTTATTTCAAACAGCCAGTTTTCATCATCAAAGGCGTTGCCGCCGGGCGATGCCAGCATGGGTTTATAGAAATGGCTGAGTTTTGTCATTTTTTTGCAGTGGTTTTTTTCGCAGCCTTTTTTACAGTTTTCTTTGCTGTGGTTTTTTTAATACCGCTTTTCCTGGCCGCTGCATTATTTTCTCCTGCCTTTTTATCACGGGCAGAAACAGAATTCTCGCTGTCATATTCTTTATCTACTGCATATTCGTCCCGGTGTTTTATGAGCAGCCAGCTGTTGCTGCTTCTCCTGTCATTTTTTAAATGCACCAATACAAATTCTCCTTTCAGCTTTTTACCATTCATGAAAAATTTGATCTCTCCTTTTTTAATATCAGCCAATGCCTGCTTTTCACTGATGGCTTCATGATCTTTGTTGATCGGCAAGTAATTTCCTTTGTCCCAAACGATCACTTTGCCGGCACCATAATTTCCTTCAGGTATGGTGCCTTTAAAATCAATATAGCTCACAGGGTGATCTTCCACCATCATCGCCAGTCTTTTATCGGCGGGATTGAGCGACGGCCCTTTTGGTACTGCCCAGCTTTTTAATACACCACCTAATTCCAAACGGAAATCATAATGCAGGTGTGAAGCGTGGTGGCGTTGTACCACGAACCTGGATGCTTTGTCCCCAGATTTTTTTCCTTCCGGTTCTGCGGTCTGTTTAAAATCTCTTTTCTTATTATAAGTGGTTAATGACATTAAGATGCTTTTTTGGTTTTCTTACTCAGGCTCGCTTTTAATTGTTCCATCAGGTCTTTGCTTGCAGAGTGCGCCACTTTTAAAGTTGGTGTGACAGTTTTTTTACCACCTTTCGCTTTTGCCCTGATCGCTTTCATAAGTAAAGCTGTATAGGTATCCTTGTATTTTGAAATGTCGAAATCGCCGGTGAGCTGCCTGATAAGACTCACCGCCATCTTTACTTCTGCCGGTGTTGGCGTGGCAGAAGGTATCTTTAACTCGCTTGTTTTTCTTATCTCCTCATGAAAGCGGATGCGGTTTACCACAAGCAAATTGTCCATTGGCTTTATAAGGCACAGGCTTTCTTTGGAACGCAGTACAAAAGAGCCGATGCCGGCTTTACCTGTCTTTTTTAATGCGGCTTTTAAAAGCTGGTAAGCTTTCACACCAGACTTATCCGGCTCCAGGTAATAAGGTTGTTCAAAATAAATGCTATCCACTTCTTCTACATCCACAAATTCTTTGATCTCGATGATCTTTGTTTTTTCGGGACTTGCATTTTCAAAATCCTTATCCTCCAGTATCACATATTTATCATTGAGCTTATAGCCTTTTACAATATTGTTCCATTGTACTTCCCGGCCGGTATGGGCGTTCACTCTTTTGAATTTTATATTGGCGTGGTCTTTTTTATCCAGCATATCGAGGTCAAGCTCGCTTTGCTGTACTGCGCTGTACATTTTTACAGGAATGTTCACCAAACCAAAACCAATTGCGCCTGTCCATATCGATTTCATAGAAAAATATTTAAAAGATGACAGTAGTATACATCTAAAAATTATGCCACTCAAATCCTTTACTGTCGGGCTATTGGTATGGTTTTTTCTCTTTTAACGGTATGAGACAAACGAAGATCCTGATCATTGACGATGAGGCAGACCTGAGGATCCTGCTGAAGACTTATTTTGAAAAAAACAACTGCCTTGTGATGCTGGCCGAAACACTGGACGAAGGCATGACAGCTCTGGAAGCGTTCAAGCCAGATCATATTTTTTTAGACAATAACTTACCGGATGGTTCCGGCTGGGCAAAAACGCAGCATATTTTAATGAATTACCCGCAGTGCCAGCTGAACCTCATGAGCGGTTACCTCGTCCCAAAAACTTCGGCAATGAACTTTCGCATCATAGAAAAGCCTATCTCTTTTAAAGAGCTGGACCTGATACTGCAGATAAAAAATCCTTACCGTATGGAGCCCGATGAGGAATTACCAACAGGGATCAAAATAAATGGGGAAAATAATACACATTTTTCTGTGAATAAAATAGGATAATATTTAAATCAGCAATCGGATGATTGGCAGGCATTAAAAAGGCGCTCAAAAGAGCGCCTTTTTTTATAATTCATAATTCTTTAATTTGTTATACAGGGTTTTCCGGTCAATGTTCAGCAGCTTGGCGGCTTTTACCTTATTGAACTTTACTTGTTTCAATGCATGTAAAATGGTTTTGTACTCTGCATCAGAAGCTGCATTTTTCAGGTCAAATACAGGTTCAGAAGAAGAGGTTGCAGAAGCAGTGTCAGCCGTTTCTTCTGCAATATTTGCTACGCTCGTTGTTGCTGTAGCAGCCGTAGGTTCAGTGGTAGTGGGGGAAGAACCGATGATCTCCCATGCCAGCACATTGCTGTTGATCTTACCAGATGATGATAAAAGGCTTGCCCTCCTGATTACATTGCGGAACTCCCGCAGGTTTCCCGGCCAGTCGTAGTTCAGGAACAATTGCAATACCTCATCCTCAAAGCCGTCAAAGGTTTTGCCCAATTCCTGTGAAGTTTTTTCCAGGAAGAAATGAGCGAAAGGAATGATATCATCCTTGCGTTTTCTCAGCGGCGGAATGGAGATGGAGAATTCATTGAAGCGATGGTAAAGATCTTCCCTGAACTTGCCTGCTTTGTAAGCATCCTGCAGGTTCTCGTTAGATGCCACAATGATGCGTACATCTGTTTCAATATCCCTGCTATCGCCTACTTTCTTGAATTTCCTTTCCTGTATCACTCTTAATAAAACTACCTGCACATCGAGCGGGAGGTTAGCAATCTCATCCAAAAAAATAGTACCGCCATTGGCTGCCTCAAAAAATCCAACCTTGTCGGCGAAAGCGCCGGTAAAAGATCCTTTTACATGTCCGAAAAGCTCGCTGGCCGCCAGCTCACGGGAAATAGTACCGCAATCTACCGCCATAAAAGGCTTGTTCTTTCTTTTGCTATTTTGGTGGATTGTTTTGGCGATCACTTCCTTGCCCGTACCACTTTCTCCATAAATGATGATACTGTAATCGGTAGGTGCTACTACCTGTATATCCTTATACATCTGTTGCGTGTATTTGTCTTTACCGATCATGATATCATCATCGGCCGCAACATCTTTTTCTTTTTTATTATTTGCTTTACCTGCAGATACAGCGGCAGGAGAAGGATCAGCATCATCTTCCAGCGCTTTATTGATCATTTTAATGATCTCTTCCGGCACCAATGGTTTGGTGATGTAATCGAAAGCGCCGAGGCGCATTACTTCCACCGCCATTTTTACATCGGAGTAACCGGTTAAGATTACAACAGGCATTTGCGGGTGTATCGCTTTTATCTGCTGCAATACTTCTTTTCCATCCATATCACCCAGCCTGAAATCACATAACACCAGGTCGTAGTTGTTTTCTTTTACTGCTTCCAGGCCTTTTTTTCCTGAAGACGCACTACTGGCCGTGAAGCCTTTGCGCTTTAAAAAGTTAGAAAGCAGCTGGCACATGTCCATGTCATCATCAATAATAAAGATATGTTTCATCTGTTGGTCTTTTAAAGCCGGAGCTGATTATAAGATAGGGCTTTTTATCGGTAAAAAGCAATTCATAATACAGTAATGTTCCGGCAGTTGTATGGAATTACAAATTTGATGCCTAAGCTATCAAAAAATTATGCCAGCTTTTGTTGCAGTAATTTGCAGCTGCAACAAAAACGGTTCTAACTTGTTTTATAATCATGAGTAAAGTTTACAGTCTTAAAAGGGTACAGCGCATACCGGTTGACATAGAAACAGCCTGGAAATTCTTCAGCGATCCCCGTAATCTTGAAACCATCACCGGTAATAATATGGACTTTAGTATTATTTCTACTCATCATGGAGAAGCCATGTATGCCGGGCAAATAATAGAATATGAATTGAGGCCATTGCTGGGCATTAAAATGTATTGGATGACGGAGATCACACATGTGGATCATCACCGGTATTTTGTAGATGACCAGCGCTTTGGGCCTTACAGCTTATGGCACCACCAGCATCACTTTATAGAAGTGGAAGGCGGAGTGGAGATGACGGATATTGTACATTATAAATTGCCGTTATGGTTTTTGGGAGATATTGCGCATGCTTTGTTTGTGAAGAAAAAGCTGAAGGCCATTTTTGATTACCGGTACCGGAAGATCGAGGAATTGTTTTCACCGCAAAGGCGCTAAGGCGCAGTTTTTTGGCAATAATTTTTGCAGAAGTCGAAAACGAAGAATCTTCTTTTCATAACCCTCCTCTATGGACCAGGGACTATCAGCCATGGACTACTCTTCTTCTTTGGCACAATTTTTCTACTCCTTTCCTAAACTGAGGTTATGAAAAAAGACCAGAATCCTGAAGACATCAAACCGGACCTGAAACATGATACCATGGAGTTTTCTGCCGCCACCGATGGTGATGATATTCTGGATACAGATGATGCCCGCTACGAAGAAGAGGGCATTACTGAAGAGGAACTGGATGCCCTTGACGATGATGATGCTAATGAAGCAGCTGCGCTAATTGCAACGGAAGCCGATTTTGCAGTAGACGATGCTAACCTGCCTGATGAAGACTGGACAGATGACCTGCCTGATGAAACATACAATGAGGATGAAGATGAGTACGAAAGAAAATAAATTCCTGGCCTAAAAATTTGTGATATGAAAAAGACCGATGAAAGTGTAAAAGCAGGATTGAAAATAGAAGCAGACCATCCCCCTAAAAAGGAGAATGATACTCCTGCACAAAATATTCCGCCCGTGCCCGGTGAAGTGGATAAAGATGAGCTGGTGCATGACCAGGACGCAGTTCCCGATACACCTGATATGAGCAACGAGCAGGATCTTGATGAACTGTCGCATACCATTCCGCCTGCGGAAAATATTTCCACACAGGAACAGGATATTGACGACCTCGTGCACAAAACACCGCCGCAGCAACAGGGCGAAGAAAATTATTAATGTATAAATAAACGACAATGCCAGATCCAAAAGATAAAAAAGAAGAAACACCCGATACAGATATTTCCGCAGAAGAACGGGCCATGCTGGAAGCCGCCGGTGAAGATGATGAAGAGCGAGGTCTGCACCGTGCAGAGCTGGATGACAGGGATGATGACGGCGAACTGCTCAACGAAGCAAGTAGTGCTACCGATAAATCAGGCCGTGACCTTGATATACCCGGCAGCGATGATGACGATGACATGGAAGATATAGGAGAAGAAGACGAAGAGAATAACAGCTACAGCCAGGCTGATACCGAGTAATATCAGCTGGTTTCTATATACGCAGTTATAATTGAATTTGATACCAGTGTATTAAATGGATTATAACCTGCATTAAAAAAGCGTTGTATGATTTTTACGGCGCTTTTTTAATATTAATGAATGATCAGGGCAATAATAATTCTCTTAGTTGTAGTGCGAGACTGATATCTGCTTTATACTCACCGGCATCTGATACCAGCGTTACCAGGTAGTAATGATATTTGTTTTTGTATCCCATCAGCCTGATCTTCCCTACAGTATAGAATTGGCCGGGGATCAGCTTTTTGAGGCTGGCTTTACCCTTTTTATTGTCAACATGGTTCTCTATGTCATTCTCAAAATTTGGGTTCTTGCCCCAGATCCTTGGAACTACGGCTGCCCATTTGGAAATGATAGAACGGTATAAGCCATTGTAGCCAGTGGCATTTCCGAGCTGTAATTTTTGACCACTGAATATTTTAATACCTGAAGCAGAGAACAGTGTATCGTTTTTCAATTCATACTGCTTCGCATCTGCACCCAGGGTTTGCCCGTTAGCAATGCTGCTACTAACAGTCAGCAAAAATAAAATGTAAAAAAGGACTTTTGACCTGCTCATATACAAAGCTTTATCATCCTATCCCGGCATCCTGCCGATGTATTTTTCAATTTGTTTTATCTGGTCAACGATTTGGGGAGTGGTAGGTTTAAAGCTTTTGGCTTTCTGAAAATATTGTTTTGCCGCCCTGAACTCCCTTTTGTTCATCATGATAGAACAAAGCTGCAGGTAAGCAGCCGCATTGTTCTCGCTATCCGGTAAGCCGGCACGGATGGCCTGGCGGATCAGGGATTCGCCTTCCTTTAAATTGCCTTTTTGCATGGCCAGCATACCCAGCTGCAGTTTATTAGGACCTTCTGCCTGTTTGGTCAAAGCGCCGCCACCCAACTCAAGGCTTTTGCGCATGTGCTTTTCGGCAGCATCCAGGTCCTGGTCCGCCATAGCAAGGTTGCCTTTTAATGTATAATACACCGAACGCATTGGTTTGATGAGCAAGCCGGGGAACATGATGCCATCCACTATTTTTTTAGCCCCTTCAATATCTCCCTCTTCCATATAACCCTGTATCAGTCGCATCGGGCCCAGTAAAAAATGCCCCAAAATGCAAATGATACCAATAAAATATAATATAAATGATGGCCAGAAGCTGGTCTGGTAGTTTACAAAAACGGCCGCTGCCAGCAGCACGATCCCCAGCCACAGGCGGTATTTGATAAAAGTATTCATCCACTGCATACAAGTAAAAATTAGGGCGCAAAGATAAGGTTTAGGGAATTGAAAGTGGAAAGTGAAGAATTGAAAGTTGGGTTATCGTGCGGGTTATCAGTCTGAGCTTGTAGAAGATGGATTTCAGGAAACGTTGCCTGTTTATAAGATTATAGCTAAAAAATGCCGGCTAACTGTTTGAGTGTTTGACAGAAAAGCAATAGTTTTGCCGACCTGAAAAGGGAAGGGGTACAATAGGGAGCCGAAAGCCAGCTTTCTTATTCCTTATTATTCATTCCTCATTTCACCGGTCCCGTAGTTCAATGGATAGAATAGAAGTTTCCTAAACTTTAGATACAAGTTCGATTCTTGTCGGGACTACCAGGCGAAGCAACATTGCTTCGCTTTTTTATTCTATCAATTATGGGAAATTTTTTCCCGGCCCACCAATTTTCATAAGGCCCTGCAGCGACGTCACCCGCCGTTTCACAAAAGGAATTCAAACAAACCGGTTCTCAATGATATGGATTCATCAACCGGTGAATGCTTTACCAACAGCGGCTTTAAGTCTGCAAAGCATCTTAAAAACTAAACTATCAAACACTTCCCTCTCATTATTTAATACCAGCAGCACATATTTGGTGTGCCTTTTGTGGGGTTATCTATCCGTAAATTTCTGGTTATCTTTAAAAAGATAGTAAAACCTAACATTTTTTAGCCCAAATACGCACTGCTTCATGATTCTGATCGTTGACGACAGGCCGGAGAATATTTTATCCCTGAGCTCAATCCTGAAGCTTCATTCTTTTGAAGTGGATACCGCCAGCAGTGGGGAGGAAGCGCTCAGGAAAACACTCAAGACCGAGTATTCCCTCATCATACTGGATGTGCAGATGCCCATGATGGATGGTTTTGAAGTAGCCGAATTTTTGTCGGGCAACAACAACACAAGGGATATTCCTGTCATTTTCCTTTCAGCGGTTAATACCGACAAAAAATTTATCACCAAAGGGTATTCTTCCGGCGCCATCGATTATATCATCAAGCCCATCGATCCTGATATACTTATTTTAAAAGTCAAAACGCTTCATACCTTATATGAGCAGAAAAGAGCGCTCAACCTGGCGCAGCAAACCTTAAAAGCTGAAGTGGAATTCAGGAAAAAAGCACAACAGCAGCTCACAGAAAAAGCACATGAGCTCAACAGCATACTCGCTTCCATTCCGCAGGTAGCATTTACCGCAACAGCCGAAGGCGTGGTTGATTTTGTGAACGATCACTGGTATGCTTACTCTATTGTTATCTCCAAATTTCCCCAGACGCATCCCGACGATTTCAATTTTGAGACCTGTTGGCAGCTTTTGCTGAAAGAGCAGAAAATGGTGGAAAAGGAATTGCGCATTTCAAAGATCGGCAGCAATGAATACAAGTATCACCTGCTGCGTATTGTACCTGTAGTGGAAAATGGTAAGCTGGTAAAATGGGTGGGCACTTTTACAGACATTGATGAACAGAAGCAGGCTATTAAAAATAAGGATGAGTTTTTGGGTATGGTGAGCCATGAATTAAAAACACCGCTTACAACCATCAGCGGTTATGTGCAATTGCTGGATGCAGTGCTGGAAGACAATGCCAACAGGGAGTTCGCTACAAAAGCCATGGGCCAGGTAGGCAAGCTCGACAGGCTGGTGAATGACCTGCTTGATATGTCGAGCCTCGAGAACGGGAAACTCAGCTTTGAATTGAAACCATTGCAGTTTGAAACATTGCTCAACAGCACGGTTGAAATGATGCGCCTCATCAACCCCGGTTCACACATTATTCATGATGCATCTGTGAGCGCTATGGTGAATGCCAATGCTTTTCGCATAGAACAGGTGATGATCAATTTTGTAAGCAATGCCATTAAGTATTCCCCCAGGGACAGACCGGTGGAGATCATAACAAAGATCACAGCAAACAACAGGGTATATTTTGGCGTGAAAGACCAGGGTATTGGCATTGCACCCGAAAGGCAGGCCAATGTCTTCAATAAATTTTACAGGGTACCTGAATCCTCCGGCTATGCACAGGGCCTTGGCATCGGGTTATATATCTGTTCGCAGATACTCGATATACACAGCGCTACCTATGGCGTGGAAAGTGAGCAGGGTAAAGGATCGCTGTTCTATTTTACATTACCCATCATTGACCGGTAGATAAATTATTATTAATATGAAAGCTTCTTTAAAGCGCAACCTGCTCATTGGATTCGGTGTTTCACTGCTGATCCTCATCATTAGCTCCGTAGCTTCCTATTACAGTATACAGAACCTGCTCAATGCATCCAGGCTTGTTAACCATACCAATACGGTGGTGGATAAGCTGGAAGAATCTATTTCCCTGGCCAAAGATGCAGAAACAGGCCAGCGTGGTTTTTTACTCACCGGGCAAAGCGACTACCTGGAACCTTACAATGGTTCTGCCGAAAAAGTAAATGTGCTCATGAATGAACTGCGGCAATTGCTGGAGGATAATCCGCAGCAGCAGGAAAGGTTGCTTGTATTGGAAAGGACCTTTCAAAAAAGATTTGCAAAACTCGAAGTGCTGATCGACAGCCGCAGGTTAGGCGGAGCCATAGATGTAAATGATCTCAAACAGGGGAAAGAGAATATGGACAGCTTGCGAAGCATGGTGAAGCAAATGGTGATGGCAGAGAACAACCTCCTCAAAGAACGTACGGCTAAGTTGACAAAGGCTTCGGAGTATACGCCCATTATCATTATGGTGGCCGCATTGTTTGCTATTATCATCACTATTATTTATTTCTACAGAATGAATAAGGACATTGACCTGCGCAGCAAGCTACAGGAAGCACTGGAAGAAAAAGACAGGTCCATTAGCAAACGCATTGGCCTTATACAGGATGTGTCGTACAAAATTTCCGGCGGTGATTACAGTGTAAGGGTTGAGGACAAAGAAGAGGATAGCCTCGGCAGTATTTCTGTTGCATTAAATAAAATGGCAGCTTCGCTCGAAAGGTCTTTTAATGACCTGGCGGAAAGAGAGTGGCTGCAATCGGGGCTTGCAGGTTTGAATGATGCCGTGATCGGCAACGATAATCTTAAACTCGTTACAGGTAAGATACTCAGCTTTATTGCCGGCTACACCGGCAGCCAGGTAGGTGCTTTGTACATCAATATCAACAACGAATACCTGGAACTGGAGAATGGTTATGCCCTTGCCGAAACAGCACATACGGGCAGGATAAAATTCGGAGAAGGCATCGTAGGGCAATCCGCCAAAGACCGGCAGCAGATCGTATTGTCCGAGATCAGCGAAAAAGATATTCTCATTAGCGCAGCATCCGTGCAGATCAAACCCTTGAATATAGTAGTGTTCCCACTCTTCTTTGAGAACGAAGTAAAAGGTATCATAGAATTAGGCAGCCTGCAGGCTTATACCCAAAAAGACCTGCTGCTGTTTAGGAATATTTCGGAAAACATCGGCATCGCCATCAACACTGTACAGGCAAGAGAGAAAGTGCAGGAACTGCTGGAAGAAACGCAATCGCAGGCAGAGGAACTGATGAGCCAGCAATCGGAACTGGAGCAGATCAACGAAGAACTGGAAGCACAGGCACAGCAGTTGCAGACCTCAGAAGAAGAATTAAAAGTACAATCGGAAGAGCTGATAGAAACGAATGCCTTGCTCGAAGAAAAATCATCTTCACTGGAACAAAGGAATTTCCTGATTCAACAAAAGAATAGCGAGATAGAAAAGAAAGCAGCAGAGCTTGCATTGTCTACTAAATACAAATCGGAGTTCCTCGCCAATATGTCGCATGAATTGAGAACACCCCTCAATTCTATTTTGTTATTATCAAGACTATTGAGTGAGAATAACGAAAATAATCTCAGCACCGACCAGGTGCAATATGCATCAGTGATACAAAGTTCCGGGCGAGGATTATTACAGCTGATAGATGAGATACTTGATCTTTCCAAAATAGAATCGGGCAAGATGACCTTTGAATATTTGCCTGTGTCCATCAGCAAGATCAGCAAGGGCATGGATGCATTGTTTGCTCCCCTGGCCAGGGAAAATAATATTGACTGGCAGATAACGGTAAACCCCGAAGTGTCGACTGTTATTGAAACGGATGAATTAAGGCTGGAACAGATATTAAAGAACCTGCTGTCCAATGCGTTTAAATTTACTTCAAAAGGTTCGGTACATCTCAATATCAATCCTGATAAGAACAGGCCGGGCTATGTATGCTTTAGTGTAAAAGACACCGGCATCGGCATCAGCGAAGAAAAGCAGGACCTGATATTTGAAGCCTTCCAGCAGGAAGATGGATCTACACGCAGGAAATTTGGCGGTACAGGTCTCGGTCTCTCCATCAGTCGTGAGCTGGCAAAATTATTGGGCGGTGAAATACTGTTGAGCAGCAAAGCCGGCGAAGGAAGTGAGTTTACGGTTTGTATCCCTGGCAAGCAGGGAACAGCAGTGGTAAACCTGCAAAAAGAAAAAGAAGTTCCTCCTGTAGCCGCTCCCGCAAATCCCAAACCTGTGATACTTCCTGAAAAAGAAGTGTCAGGGAAAAAATTATTCATTTCGGAAACGATACCAGATGAAATAGAAGATGATCGCAAAACCATCACTGCCAATGATAAGATCATACTTATCATAGAAGACGATGTGAACTTTGCAAAAGCGCTCATGAATTTTGCAAAGCAAAAAGGCTATAAAGTTATTTCTGCAGTGAGAGGTGATACCGGCATTGAATACGCAAGGCAATACCTGCCCTCCGGCATTTTACTGGATATACAGCTACCGATCAAAAGTGGCTGGGAAGTGATGGAAGCTGTGAAGTCCAATCCCTATACCCGCCACATACCCGTGCACATGATGTCGAGCTACCAGCTCAAAAAAGAAAGTATGCTTAAAGGAGCTGTTGACTTCATCAACAAACCCGTAGCATTTGAGCAGCTCGATACCATTTTCGACAAAATAAAATATGTGCTGGAGAAAAAGGAAAACAAAGTGCTCATCATTGAAGACAATTACAAACATGCAAAGGCGCTCGCATACTATCTTGGAACCTATGCTGTGAATACAGAAATATTCCAAACCGTAGAAGATAGCATCCGTTCCCTGAATAAAAAAAATGTGGATTGCGTGATCCTTGATAAAAGTGTTACCGATGAAAATCCTGATAAATTGCTGGAGACCATCCGTAGCAATGAAGGTTTTGAGAACCTGCCGATCATTTTGTTCACCGGTAAGAGCCTGTCGCAGCCCGAAGAGTTTAAGCTGAAGAAATATGCGGATGCTATTGTGATGAAAACGGCCAACTCTTACCAGCGCATTTTAGATGAAGTGTCGCTCTTCCTTCACCTGGTACAAAACCCAGGAAGTAATGACAATGGTTTTGAAAAAACCATCATGGAAGAAAACAGCCTGCGGGGTAAAACGGTGTTGCTGGCAGATGACGATGTCCGTAATATTTACAGCATGACCAGGGCCCTGGAAAAATACGAGATAAAAGTAGTTCCAGCCATGGATGGTAAAGAAGCCCTGGAGTTAATGAAATCACACCCTGTAGATATTGTGCTGATGGATATGATGATGCCAGCTATGGATGGATACGAAAGTATTAAAAGTATCCGGAGTAAGCCACAATACAAAGGATTGCCCATCATTGCCGTTACAGCCAAAGCCATGAGCGGCGACCGGGAAAAATGTATTGCCGCCGGGGCAAGCGATTATATTTCAAAACCCGTTGATCTTGATCAGCTGATTTCCCTCTTAAGAATATGGTTATACGAAAAAGGATATTGATATGAATCCTGTAATGCAAAAGATCCTCATCATCGACGATGACGATCGCAATATTTTTGCGCTGAAGGCTGTGTTAACTGCAAAGGGTTACTATTGCAGCACTGCATCCGGTGGCGCACAGGCGCTGGATATTTTAAAGAATAACGAAGATATCAGTGTTGCGCTGGTAGACATGATGATGCCCGATATTGATGGCTATGAGTTGATGATGCTCGTCAGGAAAATGCCGTCATTGCAACATGTAAGACTGGTAGCGCTTACTGCACAGGCTATGCCCGGCGACAAGGAAAAATGCATGGCTGCCGGTGCCGATGATTATATTTCCAAGCCGGTGGATGTAGATACCTTATTGAAAATAATTGAACATATTGACGCCAACACATGATAGAACCCGAAGCGATAGAATTGTTGCTGCATAAAATTGCAAACCGTTACGGCTATGATTTCAGCGACTATGCACGGGCCTCCCTTCACCGGAGGATCGACCTGTTTTATACAAAGAACAAACAACCTTCCTTTGCATTGATGACTGAAAGACTGATGCAGGACCCTGTTTTCTTTATGAATTTCGTGGAGCAGATCACCGTGAATGTAACCGAAATGTTCAGGGATGCCAGTTTTTATAAAATGTTGCGGGAGCATGTATTGCCGGTGCTGGCTACCTATCCTTTTATCAGGATATGGCATGCCGGTTGTTCTACAGGAGAAGAAGTATATTCAATTGCTATCATGCTAAAAGAAGCCAACCTGCTGCATAAATCTATTTTGTATGCAACTGACATTAACCAGGCGGTGCTGGCAAAAGCCAAGACGGGTATATTTCCAATTGCAGCCATGCAACAGAATTCTGAGAACTATATCCGAAGCGGGGGAAAGGAAGAGTTTTCAAAATACTACCATGCCAGTTACAATAATGTGAAATTCGATAGCACTCTTTCAGAGAAGATGATCTTTTCTACACATAATCTTGTAGCAGATGCTTCCTTTAATGAATTTCAGCTCATACTATGCAGGAATGTGCTTATTTATTTCAACAGGGAATTGCAGGCAAAGGTATTGCAGTTGTTTGACCGTAGTCTTGAATCGTTGGGTTTTTTAGCGCTCGGCAGCAAAGAGTCCATTAAATTTTCACCCATTGCCGGTTATTATAAACAGGTATTACACAATGAAAAAGTATGGCGCAAGAACAAATAAATAAAACCAGGCTTATCATCATTGGTGGTTCTTCCGGCAGCCTGGAAGTGATCATGAAGCTATTGCCTGTGCTGCGAAAAGACCTTGCTGTACCCATCATCATTGTTATGCATCGCAATACTACGGCTGACAGTGCACTCACGGAACTACTCGCTTCCCGTACACAGCTGAGGGTAAAAGAAGCAGATGATAAAGATGTAATGGAAGCCGGTTGCATATACATAGCTCCGCCTGATTATCATTTATTGGTTGAAGCAGATGGTACACTTTCCCTGGATGCCTCTGAAAGAGTTCATTATTGCAGACCCAGTATTGATGTAAGCTTTATGAGTGCTGCGGTGGCATACAAAGAATCGTTGCTGGCCATATTATTATCCGGTGCCAATGCAGACGGTGCAGCAGGCATCAAAGAAATAAAAGTTGACGGGGGGTATACCATAGTGCAAGACCCTTTGGAAGCAGGCGTGGCGTACATGCCCGAACAGGCCCTGCTTACCAATGCGGTAGATAAAGTAATGAAGGCAGAAGAAATGGGAGAATGGTTGAATACAATCAGCGTCTGACGCCTAACATTAACAAATTGCTACAGGCATTTCATCATAACTTTATTGAAATAAAATTAATGAACATGAATAGATTGAATTGCTGGAAATGTGTGCTGTTGCTCTCCTCTATGGTAGCAATGGCTGCAATGATATAGCTTGTCTGACGGTTTTCGTCTGACATAAAAAGAAAGCAGGAAGTAAATTCCTGTTTTTTTTAACCGTAAAGTAAACCTCTGTGCTCTTTGCGACCCTTCTCTGTGCACTCTGCGGTTAAAATCAATTCAAACTAACTACCCTGGGATCGTTTCAAGCAACAATGTATTTCCTGACTTGTCATAATAGGTACAACTCATTTTCTCTATCGACACTATCCATTTTTCCACGCCTGTATCAGCACACATTTTACAGAATGTTGGATAATCTGTTTTGCCCTGCTGGTGATCTTTTAAGCCGCTTATAAATTCAGCTACCTTGCTGTTGTCGGCAACAGCAAGCGCACCATATTTTGGCGGTGAGCTGATGCCGGGAGCATCGCTGCCTTTATAATCGGTATGACCGTCGGCTACATAGGTTTCATAGCCGGTTACACCAAGGGCCTTAAGGTCTTGAATGTATTGAGGGAAGTCTGCGCCGGATCTTACTTTGGAGTGGGCGGATCTTATTTGATCTATAGTGAACATGCTGGTTATTTTATTAAATGCGCAAAGTACAGATTTTTTTAATCGCAAAAACGCTAAGACGCAAATAGCTCTGTGCCCTCTGTGTTTCTTTTCTCTGTACTCTCTGTGGTAAAAAATGTTTAACAGCAGAGAGATCGCAGAGATTTACTTTAGAGTATACCTGATCCCAGCAAATACTCTTATTCCCTGGTTGGGTGCAAATACATAAGTGGGATCAAAGCTTAATGCATTGGGGTTGGAAGGCGTAGGTAATACCCGCCCGTTACTATCATACTGTACATCCTTATCAAAAGGATCATGGCTGCGGGCAATGATAAAAGGATTGCCTTTATTCGGCGTCCAGTTCAGCAGGTTTTTTACACCCGTATAAATTTCTATGTTTTTAAATCCACTGTAACTAAACTGTATATTTTGTATGCTCCACCAGGGAGAATAGGCTTTGCGGGGATCCTTATCACCCAGCAAAGGCAGGCGCATCGGGCTGTACACATTGCCGGTATAATCAACAGACAGGTCCAGCTTTTTTATTTTGTAAGATACTGCCCAGGTGCCGGTGAATTTTTCTGTTAGTATCTGCTGTGTTGTTTTACCATTTTGTGTCAATGTATTTTCCATAAAAGTGGCGCCGGTAATGATCTTGATGCCGTTACGCAAAGCCATGTCCAGGTTTAGGGTAATACCTTTGCTTACAGCATAACCATCCAGGTTGTCATAAATGATCTTATTGGGATCGCTGTCAAAATCACCCACGATCCTGTTGTTGAAATAAGTATAAAAAGCAGAAGCGTCTATATTGATGGCGCTGCCATTGCGGGTATGAAATTTTTTAATGTAGTTGAGGTTCGCATTGTAAGAACGTTCGGGTTTTAATTCATTCTTTATCTCAACAACTCTTGCACCTGTAAGCGCAGCATGATCCTCTGTAAATAAATTCACCACCCTGAAACCCGTACCGGCATTCAGCCGGAGAATATTATGATCGTTGAAGCTTAGTTTATATGCCAGTCGTGGTGTAAAAATATTGCCATGGTAATTATTATGATCATAGCGCATGCCCAGCAATAATTTATGTTTCGGGTTAAATGTTATTTCATCCTGCACAAAAACACCCGGCAACCAGGTGCGCTGTGGCTGCGATCTTTTATCTGCCGGGTTTGGAGAAGCGGTGGCCGGTGTATTGTCATCATAAAAAGTATAACGAAGCGCTGCGCCAAACAAAAAGTCATTATTGCCCATCTTCTTATCCCATGTCAGTTGTGTAAAAGCAATTTTTTGTGAAGCAATGTAAGATGTAAGTCCATACACACTATTTTGGTAATGCTCATTGTAAGAGAGAGAAAGCATTAATTTTTCAACAGTAGGTAATTCGTAATTACTTAGCAACTCCCAGCGATTGGTATAAATGCTTTCGCCATAAATGCTGTCGCCGCCACGAAAGCTTTTGTTCCAGCGCATATCGCCGCCCCAGCGGTCTTCATACATATACCTGCCCGCAATGCTGAAAAGCTTATTGCTTTTGCGATCGAAATTCCATTTTTGAAAAACAGAAATGCGATCCTGCAGGGTCATGTCCGTAAAATTATCTTTGTTCTTGTCAACCCTGTTCTGGAAATTAAAATAATTAAGCCCCGTTAATACGCTCGCATGTTTGCCTGCGTGGAGTTTGAATCCAATATCTGTATTGAGCTCGCCCCAGCTGGTGCTGAAAATATCAGTTGATAATTTTGGTGCATGTTCCGGCTTTTTGGTAATGATATTGATGAGCCCGCCTACCGCTTCGCTTCCATACAGGGAAGAAGCGGGGCCTTTCACAATTTCCATTCTTTCTACCAGTGAATTAGGAATGCCTGATAATCCATATACAGTAGACAGTGAGCTTACGATCGGCATGCCATCCAATAACACCATGGTATAAGGGCCCTCCAGCCCGTTGATATGTATGTCACCTGTATTACAAACCTGGCAGTTAAGCTGCGGGCGAACACCGTTGATGTTTTGCAGCGCATCATAAATATTGGGCGTCGGGTTTTTTTTGAAATAAACAGGAGAATACACTTCCACCGCAACAGGGCTTTCCAAACGCTTTACTTCTTTTAGTGTTCCTGTTACCACCACATCGTCCAACGATCTTTCCATGCTGTTGAGTTCAATGTTGACCTGGCTAATTGAATCGCTCACCACCACAAGTTTTTTTGTTACAGGCGCAAAACCGGTCGCCGAAATTTTCAACTGGTAGCTGCCTGCTTCCAGTTGCTGTAATTGGTAGTAACCCGCAGAATCACTGGTAGTTCCTTTTCCCGGAGGCATAATGCTGATGCTGGCAAAAGGAACAGGCTTTTTGTTGGAAAGAACCTGGCCCTGCACAGCACTTGTTTGCGCTCCTGCAAGGCTGCCGGAAAGAATAGCCAATATAACTAAGGTGAATCTCATTATTGATTTATGTATTGCAAAACTATAAAGTTAGATTAATCTAACAAAATATATTTTCAAATACCTGATATCAAAAGCGTTATCAGGCTGAGCTTGTCGAAGCCGGTGACAGACCATGCAACCCTGCCTTCGACAAGCTCAGGCTGACATTTGTAATGTATCGGAGTACTGTAAGTTGCTGTTTATTGATACATTTGTTCCATGCATTCTTATACGGAAGAGAATTATTTAAAGGCATTGTTCAACCTGGCGAATGAAAAAGGAGAGGTGAGCGCCAACGAGTTAAGTAAAAAGCTCGAAATAAAAATGCCAACGGTCAACAGCATGATGAAAAAGCTGGCCGATAAAAAACTCGTGCATTACGAAAGCTACAAACCACTAAAATTAACCGAGAAGGGTAAGAAAGAAGCAGGTCTCATCATACGCAAGCATCGCCTTACAGAAATGTTCCTGGTGCAAAAAATGGATTTCGGCTGGGAGCAGGTGCATGAGATCGCTGAACAGATGGAACATTTACATGCCCCGGATTTTTTTGAAAAAATGGATGAAATGCTAGGCTATCCAACGATCGATCCACATGGTTCTCCCATACCTGACAAGACCGGTAAAATAAGCTGGAAGCAATATGATAAGCTCAGTGATTGCAAAGTCGGCGATACCGTTAAGCTGGCCGCAGTGATCAATGGCAGCGATGATTTTTTTAAATTCCTCAATAGCCGGGAGCTACAGCTGGGCGTTAAGATAAAGGTGAGATCTGTAGAAGCATTTGACAAAAGTATGCAGGTAAGCTACAATAAAAAAACGGCGGAAACGCTTAGCCATACCGTTACGGAAAGACTGCTGGTTGAAATAGCTAAATGATATTTTTCAATTAGTATTTTAACGCAATGTAAATGTCAGGCTGAGCTTTTCGAAGGCGGAGTTTGCATGGTCTGTCAACGGCTTCGAAAAGCTCAGCCTGACAATTTTTTCTTTAACTGAAATATTGTTACCAAACGGGTTAAGAGTTTGTTAACAATCCTATCCATATATTTGGAGATAACAGCTTTTATGAGAATCCTCAGCCGGTATAGCTCCTGCTTTTTATTGTGTTGTTTGCTGCCCGCCGGTATAATATTGGCGCAGCCGCAAAAATTATATCTCAATCCCGCTACAGCCGGCGCTGCTCCTCAATCAAAATTCATCGAGATCACCAGGTTCATTCCCATTGATGCCGGTTCCGAAAAGATCAGTCCTTCGGTTGGATTATTCATCACTAAAAATTATTGGGTGGTAAATGATTACATGGACAAACGGATCATCTTTTTAAACAAACAGGGAAAATTTCTGAAGTCGGTTGACCTGAAAAAATACGGGGATGCCAATATTACTTACGACAACAGGAATGAAGTACTGAAATTTAATATCAAGAATAAGAATTATACCCTCATCAACAAAGACCTGGTGAAGATCAGGGCCAATTACGAAAAGAAGAGTAACCAGAAATATTTCAGGAATTACGAGATAGACCTCAAGGATGAAAACCTGCAGATAAAACGAACGGCCACCGATCCTTATTTCATCATTAATGCCCGCTGGTATTATGATGATTATTATTATCGCTCCGACCTGAACATTGATCCCAAAGCAAAAGATACTGCCGGCTATGAATTAGAATTAATGCAGCAGTACAAACCTGTGAGCTCTTTTTTTCCTTTCAATAAAACAAGCAACCAGGTCTTCAGGTATTCTACCAGCAATGCTCAAATGTACCTGGCAGATACGGATACGCCTTATATTAAATACACATCCCGGCCTTTTAATACTACTATTTATAAACTAAATAAAGATAGCATAACGCCCATGTACGAGATCGTGTTGCCGCTGGAAAATGCCATGCCGCAACGCTATATTATAAATGGTTTTAAAACCAAGGCGGAATGGGATAATTTTCAGAACAGCAACGGTGCTGTTTTCTTTACGCTGAGCGGCGTTAAAGACCTCAGTAAGTATTTGTTCTTTGGAATAAAATACATGCGGAACTATGAATCATTCCTGTACGAAAAAAGCAGCGCCAGGTTTTATAAAACAAAAATGATAAAAGCAGATAGCAGCCAGTACAATATCCAGCTCCTGCAAATGGGGCTCGGCAGCTATTACGATTCACGCTATTACACCGTAGTGCCGGCGCAAGGCCTGGTTGATTTTTATACAAAGAACAAAGCAAAAAATATTGTATACCCGCCGGAGCTGGAAGCGTATTTAAAAACGGCCACTAAAAATTCTAATCCCGTAATTGTTGAATACAAATTAAAAGACTAACCTATGCTCCGTTATATTTTTCTCATCATGATCTTTTTTGCTGCGGCTACGGCATCAGCGCAGGTTATGAGTGGAAAGATATCAGGTGTGATCATAGATTCTACCAGCAACGCTACACTGGAACTGGCAACCATCAGTGTTTTTTCAAAAGATTCTACACTTATCAACTACCAGCTGTCTGATAAGAACGGCGCTTTTTCCATCAGTAAATTACCATTGAACAGGGACCTGCGCCTGGATGTTTCTTATGTAGGGTATAAATCGCACAAACAATATTTCAGGTTAGATAGTTTGGGGGCAGACAGGAATTTCAGGATCTCTTTACCGATCAATATAGATGATAGCAATGCGATCATCATCAAATCCATTGTGCCGATAAGAATGAACGGCGATACGCTTGAAATAAACCCGGCCGCCTTTAAAATGGAAAAGACAGCCGTGGCGGAAGAGCTGCTGAACCAGGTGCCAGGTATCATCATCTGGGCAGATGGAACCATTACGGTGAACGGAAGGCCCGTGCCCAAGATACTCGTAGATGGCAAGCCGTTCTTAAACCAATCAGACCCTACCATTGCCACGCAGAACCTTCCAAAAAGTGCCATAGAAAAAATACAGGTGTACCAGGAAGTGGATAGAACAAAAGAACAAAGGGATAATACGGAACAGGATTCTATCTACACCATGAACATCAAGCTGAAGGAAGATAAAAAGATGGGTTATTTCGGGAAGGCCGGCGCAGGTTACGGAACAGACGACCGTTTTGAATCGGATGCTTCTTTCCAGGCATACAATAAACAGAACAGCCTGGGTATCGGTGGCGGCATCAACAATATCAATAAAAGTGTCGGCAGCATCCAGCAAATGTTGTCCAACAACACTTTCCGGAAAATGAACCCCAATACTTTAAATGTAAGCAGCTTTGGCAGGAGCGGTATCAATAAAAGTTTTTCGGTGGGAGCTGTATATACACACGATTTTGTTTATTCGGACAATGGGAGCAGGTTCAACAGCCTTTCTTCCAACTACACCCATACGGGCAATGACAATTTTGTAACCACCAAAACGGTGCAGGAAAGAACCACGAGGGATTTTTCACAATTCATAGAAAGCAGCAACAATAACAACAGCAGTTCCCGTGGACAGTCGGCCGGTGCTACTTATTCAAAATCCAACAGGAGCTCCAGGAATTTTAATATCTCGGCCAATAGCAGCTTTAACAATGGTGAATCTTTCGGTAATAATTTTACTGCTGTAAAAGACAGCAGCAAAGCTTTGCAGAGCACCAATGAATCCAGTTCGGAGAGCAGGACCAGGTCGCAGTCCGGCAGTATTAATGTTAACATGAGCAATTTTGCGGGTGTAAATCCGCTCGAAAGCTTCAGCCTTACTGCATCGGCCAATTTTAATAACAGCAATTCAAAAAGAAATACGCTTAGCATTTTTGATTCTTATATCAACCCGGATGCAGATACCAGCTTCAATCGCTTGTACGATAACAACCAGGAAAGTGCCAGCTTTAATGTCAATTTTAACTACATGGGATTGCGCCGTTTGTTGTTCCGCCGCTTTAACCTCTTTGGCGTAGAATTGAACATGAACCAATCTTTTTCCTACGACCAGAATAAAAGCGAAGCAGTAGTGAATGATTACGACAGCGCTGCGCAAAAATTCATGATCAACAACGGGCTGAGCAATAACAATAAGCTACAGACCATGCGTTACACGCCGGGCCTTTCTTTCCAAAAGTCTTTCAACAAATGGTCGGCAAGGTTTAGCAGGGCAATATCATTGTCGGTACGATTATCACAGAGCATCCGGAAAGAAATGAACAGTTCTTCCATTGCGTATCGTAATGTAGACAGGTCTTTCTCCTTTTTCCTGCCAAGCTTCAGCATGAACTATAATTATGGTGTAAGGGATAAGATCATGTACAATATGAGCATGGGCTACAACAGGAATTTTACTTACCCCGGCATCGACCAGTTGTACACTATTACAGACAGCATCAATGTATATTCTGTACGTTTTGGAAATCCTAACCTGAGGAATACAAGAACAGACAATGTAAATTTTAATTTTTCTGTGAATAAAAGAAAGCCCAAGGCCAAGTATGAAATGATGGGCTCTGTGAGTGGCAACTTTGGTTACAAATCCAATCCCATTGCCGATAGTGTGATCAATGATGTATCTGGGAAAAGACTGCTGTATTATATCAATGCAGATAATGGAGTGGATTACAGCATCAGCTATTCGGCCAATATTTCCCGCAAGATGCGGAAGAATATGATGCAGCTGCAATACAGTGGCAGCATGGGTAATAACCGAAGCACCAACTTTATTGATGGCATTGCTTCCAATAACCGCAGCAGGAATCTTACGCACAATATCAACCTGCAATACGCTGTAAAAACCACGCTCATTCTTAAGCTGTCAGAAGTTATCAGCACCTATTCTTCCAGCCAGTCGGGCAGCGGTCTTTCTTCCTATAAAGTAACCAATACCTCCACGCAGTTTGGCGCTACCTACAACCATTCAAAGAACCTGAGCTTTAATACCACCGTCAGCACTACCGATAACAGCAATGTTTCCAACACGGTCATCCTCTGGCATGCTTTCAGCTCTTACAGGTTCTTAAAAGGCAAGCAGGGAGAATTGAAGTTCTCTGCATTCGATCTGCTAAAAAAATTCCAGAATATCAACACTTCCACCAATATTGACGGCACCACTACTGTCATCACTAATGGGTTGCAGCAATATTTTCTGCTCACTTTTTCTTACTACCCGAGGAAATTCGGAAAAAAGGGACAGGATGATTAAATGCTCACTTCGCCATCCCATTAAATAATTGAAGCCTACAGGTAAATAAACGGCCTTTTGTATTACAAGAGGCGGCTGCTATTTTTCCTTTTCGTAGCAGGCAGGATCACTGCTATAGTCATCAACAACCCGGTCTTTGCTGTCACATCGGCTAAAAAATATTGTAACCATGTTTAGAAAAAAATTACCCGCAGTATTTATTTTTTTGATAGCTGCAACGCAGGCCTACAGCCAGAATGTAGGCATTGGCTCTGCAGAACCACAAAATAAACTACAGGTTCATGGTAGTTTATTGGTGACCACACCCGCCATTACTACAGCAACTGATCCTGTAGCATCGCAGGTGCAAACTATGACCAATGGAGGTACTTTGTCGTATGTAGCAGGTGATTCTACCGGGAGGATATATGACCCGGGTGGTCCTTCAGGCAACTATACTGCCAACCAGGTTGCCAATACAAATATCAGTAGCCAGGTAAATTCAATAGGAATAGAGATCACGCTTGAAACTGTTGGCCTCGCAGTTGGGGATTCGCTTATCATAAAACGAACGCTGTCAGAAAGCAGCTACCTGCTGGCTGTAGGCAATGGCTATAATAGTATTGGCAAGTGGACCTTTAATGTAAATTCTTTGTACATCATTTTTAAGAGCAATAGCGATGGCAATGTTTCTTCAGGCTTTTCATTATTGTTTCGCCGTATCTACGATAATGGCGCTTTGTTGCCTGAAGTGAGCAGCTATGCAGGCAACAGCTTTTTCTTTGATACCAGGAAAGGAGCGATGCGAAGCGGCCTCGCAGGTACTGCGGGCATTGGTTTATTCTCGAATGCCCTTGGTTCCAATGCTGCTGCACCTGGTCTTCATGCAACTGCGATCGGCTATTTCAGCACCGCTTCTGCCAACAATTCAGTGGCGATCGGCAGCGGTGCAAATGCATCGGGACTGGTAGCTACGGCTTTGGGCAATGGTAGTATAGCATCGGGCACTGTTGCTACTGCAATGGGCAATTCCACTACTGCAAGTGGCGACGCTGCAACCGCAGCAGGTAAAAATTCAATTGCGCAGGGAGATCAATCCTTTGCAACAGGCAACAGGGCAAGGGCATTGGGAAATGGATCGGTAAGTCTCGGTGATTCTACCACAGCCATGACTCCCTATTCACTGGCGCATGGCTATAAAACAACTGCCAATGGTACAGCGGCAGTGGCCCTGGGTTACCTGGGCGTTGCAAACGGGCCTTACAGCTTTTCAGCCGGCCATAGTAACAATGCTTCCGGTGATTATGCTGTTGCTTTTGGAAGAAGTAACCTTGCCAGTGGTGATAATGCTTTGGCACATGGCACTTCATCAAGGGCATCAGGTAATTTTTCTTTTGTGCTGGGAAGAGAGTCGCTGGCCAGTGGCGAATATTCATTAGCTTTTGGTTTTTTTGATACTGCTACAGCTGCCTATTCGGTTGCTTTGGGCTACGATAACAATGCAAGCCAGACAAATGCAGTTGCTATGGGAATATACAATGAGTCGACCGGGGCCTCCTCTTTTAGTATGGGGCAATCCAATACCGCTTCAGGTAATAATGCTGTTGCGATCGGCTCTCACAATCTTTCGGGTGGCTCAAGTTCAGTAAGCCTGGGCAACAGTAATGAAGCAACTAACAATGGTTCTGTTGCAATGGGGTTTTCTAATACTTCTACAGATGTGGGATCAATAGCATTGGGTGTGGGCAGTACAGCAAGCGGGCATGCCGCTATTGCAATTGGTAACCAGCTTGTGGCGAATGCCGATCATTCTGTGGCATTGGGTAATAAAGCATCTACCAATAGCCAGAAAGGCTCCTTTGTGTTTGGTGATGATGCTTTGGGTGCTACCCAGCTTAATTCAGCTGCGCCCAATACTTTCCGTGCAAGATTTTCCGGCGGGTACAGGTTCTATACCACAGCATCGGTTGATAATTCGGAAAGCTGCCTGCTGGCAGCGGGTTCCAACGCATGGAGCACTTCCAGCGATGTAAGGCTCAAAGAAAATTTTGCGGTTGTGAATGGGGAGGATTTTTTAAACAAGATCGCAAAGATGAGTCTCGTAAGCTGGAATTATAAAACGCAGGAGCCTTCGCAATTCCGACACTATGGTCCTATGGCCCAGGATTTTTATGCCGCTTTCGGTAAAGATGAATATGGTACCATTGGGAATGACACTACGATCAATTCAGCAGATTTTGATGGAGTAAACCTGATCGCCATACAGGCATTGGAAAAACGCACGGCCATCATGCAGCAACAGATTGCAGAAGAAAACAAAAAACTTAAAGAAGAACTTGCAGCCGCAAAAGAATTGCTGCTGTTGTTGCAGAAAGAGCTGAACAAACTGAAAGCAACAGCAAAGTAAAACCGGCCATGCCATTACTATTCTGCCTATTTTTATATAGAATCAATTCACTGCTTTGGAGACCTTTTCATTACATGCGGGCTCAATCAATTTCATTGTGCTTATCCTGCTGATAGGCATCGTGCTGGCTATGCTTATTTTCAACAGTTATACTTTGATCTCCAATAAGGACAAGCTGTTGCGTATGTACAATGTTTACCTGCTCTGTAGCCTTTTATTTGCAGGTTGGAATATTTACAAACTGGTACGTGCAGGCTCCTTCTCTGCTTTTTACGAAACTACGAATGCCGATGCCATTTCAACAGGTTTGTTGGGGCTGGTGTGCATTCTTTTTTATGGATATGTTTTCAGTTTACAATCTGCTAAAGTATTATTTCGTACTGCATGGTATATATGCATTATTGTAAGATGCACTCAACTTGCTATTTTATTGATCGCTGTCGGTATAGGTAAGTATGAGCCGTTTCATTCCGCCGCATGGCAGATCTCCAACAGCTTTGTTATTATTACTTCACTGGCAATCGTATTGTATGCAATTATTCTTCGCATCAAAACCGGTTTTCAAAAAATTATTCTATCCGGCGCCATTGTATTTAATGCTATCGCCATGTTTTCGGCATTTTCGCAAAACAGCCCACATCTTAATTTTTTCCCAGGTGTGAATATGATCATAGTTGCATTCATTTTCGAACACCTGTTTTATGCCGTGGCCTCTTCAAGGCGTATCAAAGAAATTTATACACAAGCGCAACAACAAAAACTGGAAAATATACAACACCAGTTGCAGGTTGAATCCCTGAATAAAGAAATGGTT
>CAYOLS010000012.1:0-28785 GCA_964404845.1 uncultured Ferruginibacter sp.
TTTTTAGAAATATTCAAAGCAGGAAAGGCGCTGCCATGCTTCCTTACAGCCCGGTTTACCAGATCATTCCTTATTCCCAAAATGTGCTGGCATTGAACTACGGCGATCGTATCGGGTTCTTTAACCGCACAGACCTCAGCTACAGGGAAGTATTGCTCAACAGGCAGCAGAAACAATCAGTAACCGGCCTGCAGTTGTGGCGATCAGCCGCAGGGAAATTATTCGTAAACCTGCAAGGCTATGGCCTCATGCAGTATGAAGAACAAAGCAACAGCCTGCAAAAGAATAATGAATTTATTTTTCCCGGCGGATATGATGCGCATATCAATTCCATTTTTGAGACAGGTAACCAGGTTTGGTTTGCAGGGGATGATGGCTTGTGTGTGTATGACCGGTCATCTAAGGTATTATCGTCTAAAATAAATAATAGTGCCAATCATGCATTGCTAACTGATCACCGGTTTACAGCCAATGTGAGCAAGCTGTACATTGATCGCAAAAAAAGATACTGGCTCTTTACAGGGAATAATGGCAAACAGTTGCGCTATTGTGTAAATGCTGAAGGGCAAACATTGGCAAAAGATACCATAGGATTGAATAGGGGCGACTTGCCGGTTCAAAATTACCGTGGCGTTTTTGAGTCGGCGTCTTCCGGCTTCTGGATATACGGACAGTATTCCCTGCTGAACTGGGATAAATATATGCAGCGTTTTCATTTCAATATAAGCGCAGGCATGCAACGGGTCAACAGCATTGAATACGATATGGTAAATGATATTACAGAAGACAGGGATCACAATATCTGGATCGCTACAGACAAAGGACTTTATTTTACATCCTTTGGCAGTGGTACGTTTTCCATGGTGAATTATATGCTGGATGCTTCTTATGGCCGGTACGACATAAAGGATATGTTGCAAATGCCCAATGATGATTTTTGGTTTGCATCACCGGGCCTGGGGGTTGTGTGTGTAGACAGGCATCTTGGCCAGGCGTCGTTACCTTTTTATTCAACGCCGGTGCCTGCTGCATGGCCGGCTGCAGCAAAAGCAGCTGTGAAGCAAACATACAGTATTTGCCGGAGGGGAAGCGAGGTATGGACCGGCTGCGAACAGGGCGTGCTTGTGGTATATGATACTGCTAAACGGGCAACGCAATACCTGCAGCCCAAAGAGCTCTGTGGTAAAACCGTTTCTGCCATATATAAAGATGCAGCCAACAATTTATGGATAGGGAATGCCGGGGGCGATATTGTATTGTGGGATGGTAGGAGTTTTACAAGGCTTAATCAATTAGGTAGTGCGGTTAAAAAAATAATGGCAGATGAAAAAGGCCAGGTGTGGGTAAGTGTACAGGCCAATACAGTATTTGTATTGAACCCGGCTAACGGTAAGGTACAAACGCATTTTGAAATAGCCGAAGCAAATGATATGGAGCAGCTCAACGATAGCATTATCGCAGTTGCAGGTACGGGGATAGCTTTTATAAATAAAAACACCGCTGCTGTTTCTTATCTAAAATATGAGAACGGTCTCCCTTCCAATAAAGTTTACCGCTTAAGGAAGGATAAGGATGGTTTTTTGTGGATCATAACGGCAAACGGGCTTTGCAGGTATGATATGCAGAAAAGAAAAATTACCACGTACGGCAGAAAAGACGGGGTAAATCTTGCTACAAAAACAAATGCAACTGATATTGTTTCAGGTAATGGGCTGATCATTTTTGCAGGTCAGAATGCGGTCATCATGTTCAAGCCTTATATATTGAGCAGCACAGTACCTCCTCCCAATGTAGTGATCACCGATTTCAGGTTGTTCAACGAAGCCTTACCGGTCGATTCGCTACTGCAGTTGAACAGGGTAAAGCTTGCACCGGATGAGAATTCGTTTACGGTCTATTTTTCTTCTCTCAGCTACCAGCAGCAGAGCAGGATCACTTATTTCTATAAAATGGAAGGGATCGATAAAGACTGGCAGGTAGCGGCAGGAAATAATTTTCAGAACTATCCTTTATTGCCCCCGGGCGACTATACATTCAATGTATACGCAGAAAATGCTGAAGGCATACGTACAAAAGATATAACATCGGTCAGGATCCATATAGCGGCGCCTTTCTGGAAACAGCCATGGTTCTTTGCGCTGCTGCTGATCCTGGTCGCCGGCATATTATACCTGTTGTACCGCATCCGGATCAACCGTTTGATCATGATCGAAAAAATGCGCAGCCGTGTTGCAAGAGACCTGCACGATGATATGGGCAGTACCCTGAGTACTATCAATATCCTGAGCTCAATGGCAAAAAGCAAGATGAACAATGATAATATCAAGGCGGCAGAATACCTTGGTAAGATAAGTGAGAACAGCCAGCAGATGATGGAAGCTATGGACGATATCGTATGGAGCATAAAGCCGGATAATGATAGTATGCTGAAGCTTGTAGCACGCACAAGGTCTGTTGCCACCGACCTGATGGAAGCCAAAGACATCGACCTGCATTTTGAGGTAAGCCCGGAAGTGCAGGAACTGAAGCTGGATATGGAGCAACGCAGGGATTGCTTCCTGCTGGTAAAAGAAGCACTGAACAATGTTGCCAAATATTCTGCTGCGCAGAATGTATGGATAAGCTTTATCACTGATAAAAAAACACTGGACATTACCATCCGGGATGATGGGAGAGGTTTTGATGTAAAAACTGCGGACAGCGGCAATGGTTTGGGAAATATGCAAAAAAGGGCAGACCAGTTGAAAGCGATCCTGCGGATTGATACTGCTGCCGGTAAAGGAACAACTATTAAAGTGCAGATCCCGCTGCACTGATCACAAAAAATTGAAAGCAATGATCAGATTATTGATTTATGAAGATAACCCGCAACTGAGAGAGGGGCTTACCATGCTGATAAACGGTAGTGATGGTTTTGAAGTGCTCGCTTCTTACAAAAACTGCGATCATGTGGTGGATGAAATTGAAGCTTTTGCACCTGATGTGGTCCTGATGGATATTGATATGCCCGGCACAAATGGCCTGGAAGGATTACAGAGGATAAGGGAAAGCAATTCAAAAGTAAAAGTGCTGATGCTCACCGTTTTTGATGATGATAATAATATCTTCAAAGCCATATCCAATGGGGCCAACGGGTATGTGCTTAAAAAAACGAGACCGGCTAAGCTGCTGGAGTACATAACCGAAGCACAAAGCGGGGGCGCTCCAATGACCGCATCTGTGGCAACCCAGGTATTGCACATGTTTGCCAGCATGAACCGTGATAAAAAAGAAGATGACTATAATTTATCAGACCGGGAGCGGGAAGTATTGCAATTGCTGGTAGAAGGATACAGCTATAAAATGATAGCTTCGGAGAAATTTATTTCAATCGACACCGTAAGAAGCCATATTAAAAAAATATATGAAAAGCTTCATGTGAACAGTAAGAGTGAAGCGGTAGCGAAAGCTTTTAAGAACAGGATCGTTTAAGGGAGATATAAGATATGAATTATGAGATTGTTACAAGTTAAGTGTTACGGGTTACGGGTTGGATGAACACGTAACAACCAACACGTAACCCGCAACCTTGAACCTTTAAACCTCTGAAACGTTCCCAAAAGCACATCTTTATGTGATTGTCCCACATCTTTTACCGGCCGATATTTGTGGTCTAAAGTATAGTCATGAAAAATTTGTTGATCCTTTCGTTATTGTTCCTTTGTCAAAATTTACACGCCCAACGGGCTGTATTGTACAGTGTGCCTGATGGTCCCGGGTTTGCACAGCAAAAATTTTCAAAGGCTCAGTTGCAGGCAGATATGATCTTCTGGCAAAAGGTACTGGAAGAAAGCCATGTCAACCCTTACCATGCCATTTCTAAGAAGAAGCTGAATCTCCTGCGTAAAAAAGTATTAGGCGGATTGCCCGACAGTGTTACGCATGCGCAGGCCAGCTTTGCGGTAAGCAGGCTGATAAGCGCTTTGAATGAAGGGCACCTTGGGCTGGCTTACAACCGTGCTATGGACAGCCTCTATCGCAATGATGCAGTGCGTTTTCCTTATTTGCTGCAAGGGTATGCCGATGGTGGTTTTGTAATAAAGCATGATATCAGCAATTCGCCGGACCCATTGCCGGCATTGAGCAGGATCATCCGTATCAATGGCATTGATGCGTCTACCTTGTACCAGCGCTATGCAGCTTTAAACGGCGGGCTGGAAGCCTGGCGCAGGCTGAATGTAAGCGACAATATCAGGCGGTTGTTGTTTATGGACAATATTCAAAGCCCTTTTACCATTGATGCAGTTAAAGAAAAAGATACCGTTCATTTTACGGTCAATGGATTTACAAAAGAGCAGGGCGATAGTATCAACGTCGCTTTATCGAAAGTGTATAAGCCTGGGAAAGCTTTTGAATTTTCCATGTTGCCGGGCAATATAGCACTGGTAACTTTTAATGATATGGATGGATCGTATAAAGATTCATTTGCCCTGTTCCTTAAAAATACTTTTGCCGCTATCAAACAACAAAATGCAAAAGGACTGATCGTCGACCTGCGTAAAAATGGTGGTGGCGACAGTGGTTTGGGCGAATTACTGCTGAGCTACATCACAGGCAAACCTTTCCGTAATGTAAGTGCTGTAAAAGTGAGGGTGAGCAAACATTCAAGGGCATTGGCAGAGTTGAGGAAAAGCGATGATCCCATGCAAAAGAACCCGGATAAGCTGTACACTTTTAAGATCAAGGAACTTACTATTCCGCAGCCACAGGCAGACCGGTTCAATGGTAAAACTGCTTTTTTGATCGGCACCGGCACGTTCTCCAGTGCCAATATGCTGGCCAATACCATTAAAGATTACCAGCTAGCCACTTTGATCGGTGAACCTACTGCAGAGCCTGGCAATGATTTTGGCGAAGTATTTCCTTTCATGCTGCCGAATACACATATCATTGCTACCGGTGCAACCAAAATGTTTGTGCGTGCCAATGGCAATGCAAAAGATTTTACAGGGATACAGCCCGATATTTTTTCTGTTAACAGCAGGGAAGATGTATTGCTGAATAAGGACAGGGTGATAGAAGATGCGATAAAGTGGATCAACAAAAATTAATGTATTGGAATTTATGGTAGTATCTCAGTTTGAATTTTTAATATAAAAAAGATGTCAGGCTGAGCTTGTCGAAGGAGGGTTATTCATGATCTGATACCGGCTTGATAAGCTCAGCCTGACAGTATTTTCAAATTGAGATATTACGAATTTATACGGTCCAGTCAACGACCTGATTTTCCCACTCTGCTTTATAAGGCGCAGTGATCTTGATATAATTATCAGTATAACCTTCCATCATACCATTTTTATTGGTACTCTCGAATAAGGTCTTGCGGGTGTTGCCAATATGCTTTTCAGTAAAAGCCTGCATTTTGGTGTAGCTGATATTGCGGAGTATTTTATTTCTTTCGTGGCGGATATTCATCGGTACCACTGGTTTGATGCTCAATGCATGCGTATTATCCCTTTCGGAATAAGTGAATACATGCAGGTAAGAAATATCCAGTGATTGCAGGAAGTCGGCCGTTTCTTTAAAGAGTTCGTCTGTTTCGCCCGGAAAGCCTACGATCACATCCACGCCGATACAGGCGTGCGGCATCATGGTTTTGATAAGACCAACTTTTTCTGCATACAATTCTCTTTTGTAGCGGCGGCGCATTGCCCCCAGTACCTCATTACTACCACTTTGCAGCGGGATATGAAAATGCGGCATGAAACGTTTACTGTTGCTCACAAATTCTATGATATCGTTGCCCAGTAAATTAGGTTCGATAGAGGAGATGCGGTAACGGTCAATGCCTTCCAGCGCATCCAGCTCTTTGATAAGGCTGAAAAAATCTTCTTCTCTTTTTTTGCCGCCGTGCAATCCCTTACCAAAGTCGCCGAGATTGATACCTGTCAGCACAATTTCTTTAGCACCACCTGCAGCAATATTTTTTACATTCTCAATAATGTTCAAAATGCTGTCGCTGCGGCTTTTGCCACGGGCCATGGGTATGGTGCAGAAGCTGCAATTGTAATCGCATCCATCCTGCACTTTTAAAAATACACGGGTGCGTTCATTTACCGAATGCGAAGCAGTGAAAGTATTGACGTCTTCAATATCACAGCTGCAGATCTTTGCCGCATCATTCTTCGTCATTTCTTTCAGGTGAGCAGCAATATTGAATTTTTCTGCGGCACCTAATACCAGGTTCACACCGGGGATCTCTGCAATTTCTTTCGGCTTCAGCTGGGCATAGCAACCGGTGATAACCACCAGGGCTTCCGGTGCTTTTCTTTGTATGCGACGCACCAGCTGACGGCACTCTTTGTCTGCATTTTCGGTAACAGAGCAGGTATTTATCACATATACATCTGCCACATCCTCAAAGTCTTTCTTCACAAAACCATCGTTCTCCAGCATACGGCCGATCGCCGTCGTTTCGGAGAAGTTGAGCTTGCAACCCAGTGTATGTAATGCTACTGTGCGGTTCATGGGGCGCAAAGGTACAAAAATCAGGGAATAGGATAAAGGAATGCCTGTCAGGTAGAGCTTCGGCCTGCTATTTATTTGCTTCTTTTACCAGTGCCAGCGAACCGGTGTAAAGCGTAAACCGTTTGTTTTACTTTTTTGAAACATTGGCGGTAATAGCAAGCTGTATCCCCGGATCATTTTTTTTCATATTTATTTTTTGCAGGGATGATCTATTGTTTTACCCGGTTCAGCAAAATTATTCCCAGCCAGTAAGCAGGAGCGAGTGCAATGGCCGGCACCATAAATGGAAAATAAAAATCAAGACTTATCATCACTGCTGCAATGCAACAACTAATACCTGCCAGCGAAAAAATGCAGATGATAACGGCTGACCAGGTCTTTATAACCGATTTGCCTGCAAGGATAATGCATAACCAGCTTGCGGTTAGGTACAATAATATCCTGCCGGCCGCACGCCAGTTCATGTGAAAATCGAAGGAACTGTAAAAACTATCCATTGTTTTGCCGTTGTTCAGCCAGGTGGATAGCTGGTTGCTAAAAGTGTAGGAATCATAATAATCCCAGGCTGAAAGAAGGAAAGCTGCTACCAGCGGCAGCAGGATCGCTTTTTTTGCGATACTACTGTCGTACTGCTGTGGCAGGAATGCTGTGATAATGCCGGCAGCGAAAACAATTACTGCCAGCAACAGCATGCCATACCTGAATTTTTCCAATGCTGCAAGGCTTAATAAAGCAGGACCTTCAGCCGGCGCTCCCATGTGCAAAGGCACCAGTACAATGATGCCCAGTGAAAAAAGTATCCATCCCGCTTTTGCAGGCATATTGCTGGTTGTAGCAAAAACATTGCTCTTAAAAACAACGATCGCCATTGCGATCATACTGATAGCAATAACAATACAGGCGAACAGGTAGCTGGTAAAATTTTCATTGTCAACTTTCGGGAATAGGTTTTCTGTTAACGGGAAAAACGGGATAAGTATAAGAATGATGTTAATGAATATTTGCAGGATCTTTTTTGCCATGGTATAAATAGTTTAAGGGTAAAATTTGTTTATTGTCTGGTACTGGCCCGCTGTAGGTTTATAATAGATTCTTCTGCAGGCCTTCCATAGTAGGTTGCATTCAGGTACCGGCCTTTTTCTTCTGCGTTTTTTTCCACTTCTACTTTAAAGCCTGATCGTTTTGCATATACATCTTTACGGTTGCCTACCACCTGCCAACTTATTTCTACCAGTGGTTTATCTGTTTGAATGATAAACCTGTTGTTGCTTATTTTTTCTTTTACAATGGCCTGGGCAAACTGGCCGATGCAGGTGAGCTGGTATTTAAAATTTTCGTTTTCTGCTTCAAACCACCGGGGGAGCTGTACTGTAGCAAAACCATTGGCATCAGTGGTGATGGTGCCGTTATACATATTGGCCATCTCATCACTTTCCACACAGCTGTGAACGAGGTATTTGTTTTCGGGATCGAGTGGATGGTCTATCTTAAAGTTTTTAGAACCTGATATATATAAATTACCGTAAGCACTTATATGGTTATCAGCGATTATGCTTTTTGATACGGAAACATAACCTTCAAATTTCCCCGCCCAGCCATAGTCCGGGGAAATTTGTATGCCATATATAGCAGCAGAAGTAGTTGCATTTTGTTGCGTAGCAGAACTTTTGCCATACACCCCGTAACCGGGAGATTCACCTCTTACAGCATAACCATCAGTACGGGAAGAATAAGCACTAATGGCAGTATGCTGATCGCTCATGGCTCCTACAACTAATTGAGCTGGCCAGCCGGTAGAAACCCCGGCCAGCACATTGCCGTTTACATGAAGTTTGGCTGTAGGAGTAAGGGTTGCAATTCCGATACTTCCCCCAGGTGTTATGTACATTCGCTGACTCCAGCTTGTAGTGAATACAATGCCTTTATTGCCGGCACCGGTATTGGGTGTACCAATCTCCAACCCTCTGAAGCCACCATTTAAAATAGTGTTATTGGTAGCGCTATTTTTTGCCATGATGTACCCGTATTCTTCCCCGGCAATATCGGTCAGGGTCATGTAAGGGTTTGTGTTGTGTGAAAGCTGTAATGCTTTGTCTGCGAAAATATGTAACCTTGCTGTTGGCGATACGCCACCAATTCCTATATTACCCCCGTATGGGTTAAAAACAAAAGATGCAGGAGTATCATTCTCATCTTTTTGATACGATTGAAAATTGCTGCCGTCTATTTTCAAATACCTGAAAGTGTTGCTTATATTATTTCCAAGCGTGAGCGCCCCGCCGGAAAAGTAATTGATAGCGTACACCGGGTCATAAGCAAGCGATAAAGGATTGGCCTTTACCTCGAGCCCGTTGCGAATGGAACTGTTGCCGTTCACATCCAGCTTGGTTAAGGGAGTTGTAGTGCCGATACCCACATTTTGCGCAAGCATGCTATGGGTGATAAGCAACAACGCAGGGATGGCAAATATTTTTTTCATCGGTAGTATTTAGGTGGTATGAATAATTCTTTCTTTTATATACGCCTATTATTAAAATTAATGCTGCAGTAAGATCATGCAGTGGCATTATGGATGAATGACCTTTTTATTGAGTAAGCAAGGGTATACGCTGATTGAAAAAACCGGCTGCACTCACTAAAACTGTCGTTGGTAAAACTCTTTGCATATACCGGGTAATAATTCAGTTCATTGCATATTAACATTGTTATCTTGTAGCATATAACCGATCCGCTGTATCAAACTAATAGTGAAAAGAATTTCTTACACCTGGATAATAGTATTAGCGCTGCTGCTGAAGGCACTGCCATTGCCGGCACAGGATCTCCCTGTCCTGCATTTTAATCCCATCACAGAAAAAGACGGGCTTCCTTCTTCAAAAAGCATCAGCCATTTGCTGCGGGATAAACGTGGCTTTGTATGGACAAGCGGCGCTTCGGGTTTATACCGGTATGATGGTTTCCGGTTTAAAAAATTACAGATAAAAGGTACTGTATCGCAACAGCAGCAATTTGATAAATACTGCTTCAACACCGTGGCCACCGGCGACAGCATATTCTGGACCAGCAGTCATGAAGGGCTTATGCGGGTGAATTATTATACTGGGGAATACTGGCAGTACCCGGCGCATAAGATATTCACCAATTCATTCTCCCATGAATCGCTTGTATCACTCAACGATAAGCAGGCGCTCATTGCTGTAAAAGATAGTATGTGGCTATTGAATGCAAAAGGGATTGAAAAAAGCATTCCTTTTCAAAAGGATAGCAGGCTGGGAAATATCTGGCGCATGTATGCTGATAACAAAGGAAGGATATGGGCGGATGCTTACCTGGAGCCACATCTTGCCCGCTGGAATAAAACCTTTACAGGCTTCGATACTGTTATTTCAGTAGTAGACGCAAGAGCCATGTTGTTTACGGATGACAACAGCAAATTATGGATGCCTACCTGGGGCGCCGGTATGCAGGTAATGAATATGGCGACCGGCAGTATTACAGTTTTACCCGAATTCAGGAATAAAATATTTTCCCGCTCTGCACTGTACAGGCACCGGGGAAAGAAAGCATACATCATTACCGGGCTTGATATAGGATTATTGCTTACAGATCCGCAAACACTTAAAAGCCGTTTCATTGAAGTGCCCGATAAGAACGGGTTGAAAGAGGCAAGGGTAGTGTTGAATGAGCCGGATGGAAGTGTGTGGATATTGTGTAATGCAGGGCTGCTCTGTCTTTCATCGCAGCAGGAGCCTGTGCGGAATTATTATTTTGATAAAATGATAACGCTGCCCCGCAATTTTTATGATGATGCGATTTACACCGGCTATTTTTTATCAGAATGGAAAGATCGATGCTGGATAAGCCTGTATTATGCAGGTGGCGCTGTTGAGATCAATCGCAATGAAGAATTTTTACAACACTATCCCTACATCGGTAAGTCCACAGATCATAATAGCCGGGCCATCAATACCGTCATTATGGATAAAGAAGGGAGCAACTGGGTAGTGACCGACAACAGCATTTCTCTCTGTAATGAAAAGATGCAGGCGGTAAAAACTTTTTATGTTCCTTCAGCGCCACCCGGGCACCGGGATGTTCACCTGAAACAACCGTATCTTTTAAACGATAGTATTATACTGGTGAGAGGAGTCAGCAGCTTGCACCTGTTCAATTACAGGAAACAGGCATTTACACTGCATCGTATACAGCCTGTTAATCTTCCTGCAGGGTACAACGGTATGGCCGGTTCCCTGCGTTCGGTATGGGTACAGCAGAATGACCTGTCGAAAGTGTGGTACCTGCAAGACAATGGTGTATTCCGGTATAACATTTTTACAGGCATTAACGATATCCGAATTGATACACTTGGTTTTTGCGGCAGGTTCGCTGCCGACAGGCAAGGCAATATCTGGATCGCATCATTACAGGGAATGCTCAGGCTGAATACAAACAGCCTGAAGGTAGAAGGATTTTCCAAACTGCCCGGTGCCCAATACCGGCAGGCAACAGGCATCTGCATCGACAGCAGCGGGCGGGTATGGGTATCGTCGCAGGAAGGGTTGCAGGGCTTCGACCCGGTTAGCAGGGAATTTGTAAGACTGACCATTGCCAATGCAGTGATCAGCAACAGCCCGATGGATGTAATGGCCTGCACCAGCGATGGCCGTATTTATTATGGCTATCAGAATGGATTTGCTTTTTTTGACCCGGATAATTTCTTTGCACAAAAACAGCAGGCGATCATCAATGATATAGCGCTGAATGATTCTTCGTTTTTATGGAAGCTGGATAAAAATGGAGATAAAGCAATAACACTTCCATACGGCAGGGGACAGCTGGCCATTTCTTTTGCCTCTGTGGTGTATCATCCCTGGAACAATACCGGCTACTATTACCGGTTCGCCGGAAAAGACAGTGCCTGGCATGAACTGGATAAAGGCGTACTCTCTTTGGTGAACCCCGCTTCCGGAACCTATCAAATAGAAGTAGCCAATTCTGCTTACCCTGCTGCGGGAGAAATGGATCGCATCATTGTTACCATATTGCCGCCCTTTTATAAAAGCCTGTGGTTCCTGTTTCTGACCGGGCTGTTAATTGCGGGTATCATATTTTATTTCGTGTACAACAGAGTTAAAAGTATGCGGTTAAAAAATGATCTTGAGAAGACCCGCCTGGAAAACGAAACATTGCAGGCGCAATACAGGCAAAAGATCGCAGATACAGAACTGGCGCTGCTACATAGCCAGATGAACCCACATTTTACTTTCAATTGCCTTAACTCCATCAAGCTCTACATTGAACAAAATGATATTGAAGCAGCTTCCGGTTATCTCACAAAATTCTCCAAGCTCATCCGCATCATACTGGATAATTCAAGAAGTGAAAGAGTCACACTTGCATCAGAATTAAGCTCTTTAAGATTGTATCTTGAACTGGAAGCCATGCGGTTTAAAAATAAACTGGACTATTCGCTTGTTGTCGAAGAAAACCTGGACGAAGAATTTATAGAACTGCCGCCATTGCTGATTCAGCCTTATGTTGAGAATGCCATCTGGCATGGACTGATGCACAAAGAAGCAGGAGGAAGGCTGCAGGTAGCGATAAGCAGGAAGGATGATTTTCTTGTTATAACTGTTGAAGACAATGGCATTGGAAGAAAAATGGCGGCAGCGCTTAAAAGCAAGTCTGTTTTAAAAAATAAATCACACGGTACAGTTATTACCCATGAAAGGATAGCATTGATCAATAAACATTTTAAACAGGATGCTTCAGCCGTTATTGAAGACCTGTTCAATAGTAAAGGAGAGGCGAGGGGAACATTGGTTACTATTAAAATACCTGTATGAATAAAATAAGAACCATCATAGTAGATGATGAACCCGATAGCATATTGCTGCTTCAGCTGCAATTGCAGAAACATTGCCCGCAGGTGGAAGTGATGGATACGGCAACTAATTCCGGGCAGGCATTACAACTGTTAGAGAAATACCAGCCCGACCTGCTTTTGCTGGACATTGAAATGCCCGGTATGAACGGGTTTGAGTTATTGGAGAAGCTGGCACCTCTTAGTTTTTCTGTGATCTTTATTACCGCCTACAACCAGTTCGCATTAAAAGCCTTCAGGGTAAATGCGCTTGATTATTTATTGAAACCCGTAGAAGCAGAATTGCTGGTAGAAGCTATCAGCAAGTTGCCCGGAAAAAAACATACTACTGCTGAGCAACTGAACGGATTAAAGGAACAGCTACAGGGCAGGCCCATTACAAGGATCGCCATTCCAATGCATGGAGCAGTGCAATTCATAGAGCTGGCACAGATCGCTTATGTAGAGTCTAACAGCAATTATTCCAAAATAGTGATGCTGGATAAACAGCAATATATAGTAGCTAAAACACTCAAAGGCGTACAGGAAGTGCTGGAAGAAAGTCATTTTTTGCGTGTTCACCGCCAATATATAGTGAACCTCAACCTTGTCAGGCATTTTTACCGTGGAGAAAACATGTACCTCGTTTTAAATGATGGCACCAATATACCTGTCGGGCGCAATCAGAAAGAAAAGTTTGAAGAAAGGTTTGGGTGGTTGTAGCGGGCCCGCCCCTTAACTTTGCCCATGCTCAAAAAATACATCCCTTTGATAGCGCTGCTGGCAGCGGCCCTTTTTTTCTGCTGGGTCAAGACCAACCAGGCAGGCAGTTCTGCCGGCAAAAAACAACGCCGTGCAGGCAATGAAATAACTGCCATCGATCTTAACCGTAATCCATCTAAGATCATTTATAGCAAACATGCCCAATGCAGGATGGACTGCCGTCATATTGATGAAAGCGAAGTAAAGGAAATTCTGCAAAAAGGCACCCTTAACAGTGCCAAAATTGAAACCTCCTCCAAAGGCACATCTTATCCCCTGGAAGGCACTACCCACGACGGCCAACGGGTGCGCATTGTATTTGCTCCAAAAGAAGATGGTACAACTGTTGTGGTCACCGTTATAGACCTTGATACAGACTTCACTTGCAGCTGCAATTAACCGGCCAAACCTTTCATACTTTTTAGTGTTTGGTTAATGTTTGTTTGGCTAAATTTGTTTGTGTGAAAAGGGTGCAGGTATTGATAATGAGTATAAAGAAGCAAGCGTGATGAAAATAAAATCCTTCCTGGCAAAACCATTTGCCAGCTATATACATAAGCAGATAAAAAAAGGAATGGCAACTGCTGTAGCTGACCAGCAGCAGATATTTCAACAATTGATAAAGACGGGTGCAAAAACAGAATTTGGCAAGGATCATGATTTTGCCAACATAAAAACCTACGAAGATTTTGTGCAGCGTGTTCCTATAAGAGACTACGAAGCATTCAAGCCTTATATTGAAAAAATTAAGGAAGGCAAACATAATATTCTCTGGAAAGGATTGCCGATCTATTTTGCCAAAACAAGTGGCACTACCAGTGGCGTAAAATACATTCCCATTACAAAGGATTCTATCCCCAACCATATCAATACTGCCCGTAATGCTTTATTGTGTTACATGGCCGAAACAGGTAACCATGCTTTTGCAGATGGCAAACTTATTTTCCTGAGTGGCTCACCGGTGCTCGAAAGAGTAGGAGGTGTTCCCACAGGACGTTTGAGCGGGATAGCCAACCACCATGTGCCCAAGTATTTACGGGCTAACCAGCTGCCTTCCTACGAAACCAATTGCATCGAGGACTGGGAGCAAAAACTGGAGAAGATCGTAGATGAAACGATCAATGAGAACATGACGCTTATTAGCGGCATTCCACCATGGATGCAAATGTATTTTGACCGCCTGCAGGAACGCAGCGGCAAAAAGATCGGCGAGCTGTTCCCTAATTTCAGTGTGATGGTACAGGGCGGTGTAAATTATGAACCTTACAAATCGAAGCTCATTGAGAGCATAGGTAAAAATATTGATACCATAGAATTGTTTCCTGCAAGCGAAGGTTTCTTTGCCTTCCAGGATACGATGACAGAACCGGGCATGCTGCTCAATAGCAATAGCGGCATCTTCTTTGAATTTATCCCCGTGAGTGAATTTGGAAAAGAAAACGCTACAAGACTCAGCCTGAAAGATGTGAAAGTAGGAGAGAATTATGCACTGATCATTAACAGCAATGCAGGGCTTTGGGGCTATAATATCGGTGATACGGTGAAATTTGTTTCTACTGACCCTTACAGGCTTATTGTCAGCGGCAGGATCAAGCATTATATTTCTGCATTCGGCGAACATGTGATAGGTGAAGAAGTAGAAAGTGCCATATTAAAAGCGAGCGAGGATGAAGGTGTGCATATCCGTGAATTTACAGTAGCGCCTTATATAGCCCAGCAGGAAGGAAAAAGCTACCACGAATGGTTTATAGAGTTTGAAGAAGCGCCTGCGGATATGGGTGGGTTCGCACAAAAAGTAGATGATAATCTTCGCAGGAAAAATGTTTATTACGATGATCTTATCAGCGGTAATATCCTGGAAAGGCTGAAGATATCTGCGGTACAGAAGAATGGCTTTGCAGATTATATGAAGAGCAAGTTATTACCCATGAAAGGATAGCATTGATCAATAAACATTTTAAACAGGATGCTTCAGCCGTTATTGAAGACCTGTTCAATAGTAAAGGAGAGGCGAGGGGAACATTGGTTACTATTAAAATACCTGTATGAATAAAATAAGAACCATCATAGTAGATGATGAACCCGATAGCATATTGCTGCTTCAGCTGCAATTGCAGAAACATTGCCCGCAGGTGGAAGTGATGGATACGGCAACTAATTCCGGGCAGGCATTACAACTGTTAGAGAAATACCAGCCCGACCTGCTTTTGCTGGACATTGAAATGCCCGGTATGAACGGGTTTGAGTTATTGGAGAAGCTGGCACCTCTTAGTTTTTCTGTGATCTTTATTACCGCCTACAACCAGTTCGCATTAAAAGCCTTCAGGGTAAATGCGCTTGATTATTTATTGAAACCCGTAGAAGCAGAATTGCTGGTAGAAGCTATCAGCAAGTTGCCCGGAAAAAAACATACTACTGCTGAGCAACTGAACGGATTAAAGGAACAGCTACAGGGCAGGCCCATTACAAGGATCGCCATTCCAATGCATGGAGCAGTGCAATTCATAGAGCTGGCACAGATCGCTTATGTAGAGTCTAACAGCAATTATTCCAAAATAGTGATGCTGGATAAACAGCAATATATAGTAGCTAAAACACTCAAAGGCGTACAGGAAGTGCTGGAAGAAAGTCATTTTTTGCGTGTTCACCGCCAATATATAGTGAACCTCAACCTTGTCAGGCATTTTTACCGTGGAGAAAACATGTACCTCGTTTTAAATGATGGCACCAATATACCTGTCGGGCGCAATCAGAAAGAAAAGTTTGAAGAAAGGTTTGGGTGGTTGTAGCGGGCCCGCCCCTTAACTTTGCCCATGCTCAAAAAATACATCCCTTTGATAGCGCTGCTGGCAGCGGCCCTTTTTTTCTGCTGGGTCAAGACCAACCAGGCAGGCAGTTCTGCCGGCAAAAAACAACGCCGTGCAGGCAATGAAATAACTGCCATCGATCTTAACCGTAATCCATCTAAGATCATTTATAGCAAACATGCCCAATGCAGGATGGACTGCCGTCATATTGATGAAAGCGAAGTAAAGGAAATTCTGCAAAAAGGCACCCTTAACAGTGCCAAAATTGAAACCTCCTCCAAAGGCACATCTTATCCCCTGGAAGGCACTACCCACGACGGCCAACGGGTGCGCATTGTATTTGCTCCAAAAGAAGATGGTACAACTGTTGTGGTCACCGTTATAGACCTTGATACAGACTTCACTTGCAGCTGCAATTAACCGGCCAAACCTTTCATACTTTTTAGTGTTTGGTTAATGTTTGTTTGGCTAAATTTGTTTGTGTGAAAAGGGTGCAGGTATTGATAATGAGTATAAAGAAGCAAGCGTGATGAAAATAAAATCCTTCCTGGCAAAACCATTTGCCAGCTATATACATAAGCAGATAAAAAAAGGAATGGCAACTGCTGTAGCTGACCAGCAGCAGATATTTCAACAATTGATAAAGACGGGTGCAAAAACAGAATTTGGCAAGGATCATGATTTTGCCAACATAAAAACCTACGAAGATTTTGTGCAGCGTGTTCCTATAAGAGACTACGAAGCATTCAAGCCTTATATTGAAAAAATTAAGGAAGGCAAACATAATATTCTCTGGAAAGGATTGCCGATCTATTTTGCCAAAACAAGTGGCACTACCAGTGGCGTAAAATACATTCCCATTACAAAGGATTCTATCCCCAACCATATCAATACTGCCCGTAATGCTTTATTGTGTTACATGGCCGAAACAGGTAACCATGCTTTTGCAGATGGCAAACTTATTTTCCTGAGTGGCTCACCGGTGCTCGAAAGAGTAGGAGGTGTTCCCACAGGACGTTTGAGCGGGATAGCCAACCACCATGTGCCCAAGTATTTACGGGCTAACCAGCTGCCTTCCTACGAAACCAATTGCATCGAGGACTGGGAGCAAAAACTGGAGAAGATCGTAGATGAAACGATCAATGAGAACATGACGCTTATTAGCGGCATTCCACCATGGATGCAAATGTATTTTGACCGCCTGCAGGAACGCAGCGGCAAAAAGATCGGCGAGCTGTTCCCTAATTTCAGTGTGATGGTACAGGGCGGTGTAAATTATGAACCTTACAAATCGAAGCTCATTGAGAGCATAGGTAAAAATATTGATACCATAGAATTGTTTCCTGCAAGCGAAGGTTTCTTTGCCTTCCAGGATACGATGACAGAACCGGGCATGCTGCTCAATAGCAATAGCGGCATCTTCTTTGAATTTATCCCCGTGAGTGAATTTGGAAAAGAAAACGCTACAAGACTCAGCCTGAAAGATGTGAAAGTAGGAGAGAATTATGCACTGATCATTAACAGCAATGCAGGGCTTTGGGGCTATAATATCGGTGATACGGTGAAATTTGTTTCTACTGACCCTTACAGGCTTATTGTCAGCGGCAGGATCAAGCATTATATTTCTGCATTCGGCGAACATGTGATAGGTGAAGAAGTAGAAAGTGCCATATTAAAAGCGAGCGAGGATGAAGGTGTGCATATCCGTGAATTTACAGTAGCGCCTTATATAGCCCAGCAGGAAGGAAAAAGCTACCACGAATGGTTTATAGAGTTTGAAGAAGCGCCTGCGGATATGGGTGGGTTCGCACAAAAAGTAGATGATAATCTTCGCAGGAAAAATGTTTATTACGATGATCTTATCAGCGGTAATATCCTGGAAAGGCTGAAGATATCTGCGGTACAGAAGAATGGCTTTGCAGATTATATGAAGAGCATTGGCAAACTGGGCGGGCAGAATAAAGTACCAAGATTAAGCAATGACAGGAAGATAGCGGAAGGGCTGGAAGCTTTTCTAAAGTAATATTTTTAACCGCAAAGAACGCAAAGTTTTTACGCAAGGGGCGCTAAGTAGATCTTAGCGCCCCTTGCATTTCTTCCCTTTGCGTCTTTGCGGTTAACTTACCTGTTCTTATTATCAGACTGCTCCGTAAATTCATTCCCCTTTACTTCCCCGCTATTCTTCACGACATTGTTTTTGAATAAATGTATTGCTTTCACAATATCCTCGTAAATGATCAAAATACCGCCCTTATTACAATTAATAAAAGTATTGTTCTGCTCTGCAGAATATTGAGTGCCGTGGTAATATATCAATGCCTTATCACCCGCATTGCAATTCGTCAATACATTCTTATTGAACCAAACCCTTGGTCCCATGGTACTTTCATCATTTCCGCCACGCAGCATGGCTAATACCTGCCCCTGTTGCCCCGTGATCTTGTTGTTATTGAAAAACATCCTTTCTATATTGTAATATCCTTTCTTATCCGTTTCATTCATAAAATAAAAAAGGATGCCCTTATTGTTCACAAAATTGTTTTGAGCGATCACCATACTATCCAGCTGGCTTGTTTTGGACGCATAAAAGAAAGTACCATCAAAACCTGTAAAAGTATTTTTCTGCAGGCTGATATTTAAGTGATCCGTACTGCCGTCTTTATCTGAAATAATAAATTTTTCCGCTTTCAATCCTGACAGGTCGAGATTCAGTTTGGAAAGCGTCAATAACCCGCCGCCATTTACTTCCAGCACATGTGACAGGGCTTGTTTGCTTGTAAAACGGATCTTGCCCGAAGAGGAGCTTGTTATCGTAATGTTCCTGTTAATGTCCAGTGGCTTGGTAAATTCATAATTAGCACCTGTTAAACGAATGATGGTAAGATCAGCCTGTGTTTTTGCCAGTTGTTCTTCCAGCTGCGCAGCATCCTTGCAGGTAAATGTTAGTTTGTTGGCTGTTTTGGATGCTGAAACAAACCATTTTACCCCACAGGAATCTTTTGCATTTTTTAAAACAGATGTAAAGACAGGATAGCCCGAAAAACCTTGTGTTTTACTTAACCTGCCTGTTATTTTTTGTGTTTGCAATGAAGCAATACTATCAGGAATAGCACTACCGCCAGCACTGGCTGCTATCGGTACCACTGTATTTTGAATAGTCATTGTTTTGAGCAGTGCCCTTTTCCAGCCGTCTCCCAGGTCCTGTACATTGTCTTGTCCTTTAATATTGCCTGCAAAATGAAAGTAATTTATATTGTCAAATGCTTCATACACTTTATACTTGCTGTTTGATACAATATTGTTCAGGAAAAAGATATTTTTAGGAACCTGTGATCTTTCACTATCACTACCGATACAAAATCCCAACGGTGTACACTCATACCAGGTATTATTGGCGATAACAGCATTTTCTGCTGCTACATACCGGTGGGCAGGGGAGTTCGGTACGCCATTCATAACGGCAAGGGGTGAACGAAACTCTTTCCCGGTCAGCCGGTAGAAAAAATTATTGACCACCCATTGGCCTTTGTTGATCACACGTACACCACCCGTACCGTCTTTACCATTGCCTAAAAAAATATTATTCTCTACAATATTGTTATTGCCGTGACGCAGCACCAGCGAGCCCGAACATTCTTTAAACAAATTATTGCTGATAACATTAGCACCCGATTTTATAGAAACGATCTCCGTTTCACCATCGCAATGCTCAAAGAAATTATTGACGATCTGTGTATTGGAATTGAACTCACAATGCTGTGAAACGCCCACCCGTATGGTTTCTCCGCCGTTGGAGCCCAGCGGGATACGAAAGCCGAAGTAATTATGATCAATGGAATGATAGTTTTCCCTGCTCCTGTCATCATCTAAAATAACAGCAATGGTAACGCCCATGTTCTGCTTATCCCTGATGGTACAATGGTCCATACGGTTATGTTTGCCGTAAAACAATACCCAGTTGTTCTCATCCATGCGTTGAGGGTTGTTGAATGCATCGATCACTGTGTTGGTCAACCTGCAGTAGTTGGCAACACTTTTTTTATTGCTCCTGAATTGAACTACTGGAGATTTGCCTGCATAGCCATTGGTGAAATACAAACCATCTACGGTGATGTATTCACCACCGATCATCAGCCTTGAGTTGCCGGTGATCCGTACTTTTCCTGCTGTCTGCGCCCTGAATACGATCGGCAGCAAAGACGTTCCCTTGCAGTCCAGCTCTATGCTTACATTTTTCCATTCACCATCCTGCAGGATGACCACATCCCCCGGTTGTGCTTTGCTGTTCGCTTTGTTCAGCTCATCAATATTTTTTACCCGGATATCTTTTGCCTGCGTAGTAAGAACTGCCAGCAGGGAAGCAGTTAGGAGCAATGATCGTAGCATAATTATTTTTTAGAAGTTGGTTTAATGGTATTCCTGAGAGATGATTCCCGTATAAACAATTTTGGTTTAAGCACCTGTTCCTGCCCTTTCATACTCTCTGCATCATGCAATGTTTCGATGAACATTTTGCCCGCCACTTTTCCCATTTCAAAGGATGGTTGCTCTACACTTGAAATAGCAGGTGTGACAAGGCTTACCACGGGTTCGTTGTTAAAGCCCACCAGGCCTATATCCTGCGGAATTGATAGCCCACGTTTTTTTATCGCCAGCATCGCACCAATTGCCATACGGTCGCTGATGGTGAAAATGGCATCCGGTCTTTTCTTCATCGACAATAATTCTTCCGTTGCAAAAAATGCATAGTCCTGGTTGAAGTCGCAGTGTACGATCAGGTCATTGTCTTTTTTGATCTTGTATTTTTTTAAAGCAGCTAAATAACCATCCAGCCTGCTGTTGCTGATACCCAAAGTTGTTGGCCCTGCTAAAATTGCAATTCGCTTATAACCCTGTTGAATCAGGTGTTCTGTGGCCTGGAAACCACCATCCTCATTATCGATGCGCACACCCGGAGCCGTAAAATCAGGCATCAGCCTGTCGAACATCACCATCGGGATCTCCTTCTCCTGTATTTTTTTAAAATGATCGAATATTTTTGTTTCGCTTGATACGGAAATAATAAAACCATCTACCAGGCTTTCTGTCAATCGTCTGGTGTTTACGATCTCTCTCCCGAATGATTCGTTGCTCTGGCAGACCATTACTGTATAACCCGCTTCCAGTGCTACTTCGTCAATTCCTTTTACCATGGTTGCTAAAACATAATCAAGGTTGGGAACGATCACACCAATGGTATGCGTTTGTTGCTGGCGCAGGCTTAGCGCCAGTTTGTTTGGCTGGTAATTCAATTCTTCTACCAGCGACATCACCGCTTTTTTTGTATCTGCATTTACATCCGATGCATTTCGCAAAGCCCTTGAAACAGTGGAGATGGAAATATTCAACCGGCGTGCAATGTCTTTGATTGTAGGAGGTTTGTTCATCTAAATAATGGCAAGAGTGAACTGTAAAGCTAATTCATTCATAAATTCGGGAAAACCGGTAACGTTGCCGGTACCGTTCTCGGTTCTTAAAAATTAGAAATCATCTATGTGTTTAATTTAAAACTGTTGATTGTTTTCTCATGAAATGAAATAATAATTGAAAAATATCAAATGCCTATAAAAACACCTCACTGGTTTATTAACCCTACTATTGTAATGAACGATTGCTGCTGCAACACAATGTTGCTGTTAGACGGTCTTCTTTTTTCCTGCCCGCCAAAACATTTTCTTGCAAATTTTTTATTTAAAAACATACAATTAAACTGATACAATGAGCAACCTGAAAGGAAAAGTGGCTATCGTAACCGGGGGAGCACGTGACATTGGCCGTGCAGCATCTTTAAAGCTGGCGGCAGCCGGCGCAAAAGTTTGTGTGAACTATTTACACAACGAAGAACAGGCGAATGAAACAATTGAAATGATAAAAGCTGGCGGCGGTGAAGCCATTGCTGTGCAGGCGGATGTAACAAAATCAGGCGACGTAAACAAATTAGTGGAAAGCTGTACGGCAGCTTTTGGCAATACCATTCATGTACTCGTGAATGTTGCAGGTGGTTTGATGGGAAGAAAACAATTGCCTGACCTGGATGAAGCATTCTGGGATGCAGTGATCGATGTAAACCTTAAATCTGTTTACCTCGTTACAAGAGCGGTATCGCCGCTGATGACAGAAGGTGGTGCCATTGTGAACTTCAGTTCCCAGGCTGCAAGAGACGGTGGAGGCTTTGGCGCATTGGCATATGCATGTGCAAAAGGAGCTGTGCTTACATTGACCCGTGGATTGGCAAAAGAATTGGGCCCTAAAGGTATCAGGGTGAATTGCGTTTCACCGGGAATGATCAACACAACATTCCACAACACGTTCACCAAACCTGAAGTGAGAACGAATGTTGCTGCTGCAACACCTTTGAGAAGGGAAGGAGAGGCAAGTGAAGTGGGTGACCTGGTATTGTACCTCGCAGGAGACCAGTCTTCTTTTATCAACGGGGAAAGTGTGGAGATCAACGGCGGAACTTATTTTGCTTAGAAACGTGTTGCTAAAACAGGAATACTTTGTCAGACTGAACTTGTCGAAGCCGGCATTTAAAAAATTCCCGTTGTAGCACATTAGACAAGCTCAGTTTTGACAAGAAAATTTCGTTTCAATAAGAGTTAATAAAATTATTCAGAACAGATCGAATTAGCCATATGTTGTCATTGTTTAAAACAATTTGCCTGCTGTTATGTTGCTCTGCTGTGTTCGCACAACAGCACCCGACTACATTTTTTTCCAAAGCAGAAGCTGCGGAAGTAAAAAAGAATATCACCAAATACCCTTTGCTCAAAGAAAGCTATGATGATATAAAAAAAGATACCGACAAATGGCTTGGAAAAGATATTGATGTGCCTTTTCCAAAAGATCCTGCAGGCGGCTATACCCACGACAAGCACAAGCAGAACTACATGCTCATGTTCAATGCAGGCGTATTGTACAATTTGACAGGTGATGCAAAATATGCTGTTCTTGTAAAAAATATTTTACTGAAATATGCAGCCCTTAACCCTACACTAAAGAATCATCCGGAGGCTACCAGCAGTTCGCCGGGTCGTATTTTCTGGCAGGCATTAAACGATGCGAACTGGCTGGTATACACTGGTATGGCTTATGACCTGGTGTACAACAGCATTCCGGCCAATGAAAGAAAAGTAATTGAAGACGGCGCTTTTAAACCGGAGGTAGATTTTATAACAAAAGATCTTAACTCCTGGTTTAATCTCATACACAATCATGCGGTATGGGCCTGCGCAGGTGTAGGTATTGTGGGCATTGCTACCAACAACAAGGATTATGTTGACATGGCTTTGTATGGTTCCAAAAAAGATGGCAAAACAGGTTTTATCGCTTTGATGGATGGGTTGTTCTCTCCCGATGGTTTCTACACAGAAGGTCCTTACTATGTGCGCTATGCCTTGCTGCCTTACTATGTTTTTGCTACAGCGCTTAATAATGCAAAACCTGAACTGAAAATATTCCAGCACCGCAACAGCATTTTGAAGAAAGCCCTGGAAGGCGGTTTGCAGCAAACCAATACCGACGGTACTTTCTTTGCCCTGAATGATGCACTGAAAGAAAAAGATTTTACCACCAATGAACTGGTTACTGCTATCAGCGTTGCATGGAATGTATATGGCAAAGACGATGCATTGCTTTATGTGGCCGAAAAACAGGGCCGTGTATTGCTCAACAAAGGTGGAGTAGGTGTGGCTGCTGCTATTGCTGCCAATAAAAATCTGCCTGCATATTTTCCTTATAAGACAATTGAATTTGCCGATGGGAAGAATGGTGATGAAGGAGGCGTGAGCATTTTGCGCAATGGTTCCGGTAAAAAACTAACAACGCTTATCTATAAATATACATCGCATGGTTTGTCGCACGGGCATTACGATAAGCTGAATTACAATCTTTACGATAAGGGCAATGAGATCTTAACGGATTATGGCGCCGTTCGTTTTATTGGTGTTGAGCAAAAATACGGCGGCCGCTATTTGCCCGAAACGAAAAGCTATGCAGCGCAAACTGTAGCCCACAACACGCTGGTAGCAGATGAGACCAGTCATTTTGGTGCAAAGGAAGCTGTGGCAGAAAATTTTCATGCGGATAAAATGTACAGCAATACAAAGAACAAAGCTGTACAGGTGGTAATTGCAAAAGATGACAATGCTTACAAAGGCATTGGTATGAAGCGGGGCGTTTACATGATCGAGTTGCCTGATGGAAAAAAAATGCTGGCTGATATCTTCAGGGCTTCATCTGCTGCAGAACACCAGTATGATCTGCCCTTCCATTACAACGGCGACCTGATCTGGACAAATGTAAAATACCAGCCATTCGTTACTGCACAGGAAGCATTGGGCAAAAAAAATGGTTACCAGCATTTATGGAAAGAAGCAGAAGCTGCTGTAAAAGACAGCATGGTGCAGCTGACCTTCCTTAACAGCAGGACTTACTACACTATTTCTTCTTTGGTACAAGGTGATGGCAATATTTTCTTCACCCGCTCCGGTGCCAATGACCCTAATTTCAACCTGCGCCATGAACCTGCAATGATCATTCGTAAAAAAGCAGCAGATGCTTTATTCATCAGCATTACAGAGATACATGGCAGCTTTGATCCTATCAACGAATTTTCAGCAGGTGCATACCCGTCAGTAAAAACTATCAGGGTTCTGCAGCAGGATGAAAATTATACCGTAGCAGAAATAACACTGAATGATAAAAAACTGGTGATCGCACAGCACAATACCAACATGAACGAACAGCAGGCAAATGCAGCCGCAGGTTTTTCCTGGACAGGTCCTGTTGGGGTGTGGTATGATGGTAAAAAAATAAACTGATCCTAAACCAACTTATAAAACTGATTAAATAATAAACAATGGGAACAACAGAATCCGAAAAAGTATTTATAGAGAACGCAGAATTGCCATGGCAGGACCTCGGCGGCGGTGTAAAAAGAAAGATCATGGCTTATGATGATAAGCTCATGCTGGTAAAAGTGGCATTTGAAAAAGGTGGTATCGGCACGGTTCACCAGCATGTACACACACAGATCACACACGTGGAAAGCGGTGTGTTTGAAATTGAGATCGCAGGTGAGAAAAGAATATTAAAAGCCGGCGATGCATTTTTCATTCCAACCAATGTATGGCACGGAGCTGTATGCCTGGAAGAAGGTGTGCTGATAGATACTTTCAGCCCGATGAGAGAAGATTTTATTGAAAATAAATAATTGAAATTTTTGTGATGAAGATAAAAGGACTCAGATGGTATATTATAAGCCTGATTGCGCTGGCTACGATCATTAACTATATTGATCGTACTGCTATCAATATCCTCTGGCCTTATATCCATAAAGATTTTGGTATTGCAGAAGCAGATAGCAAAGATGCACTCAAGCTCATCACTACTTTCTTCATGATCGCTTATGCTATTGGCCAGACCCTAACAGGTAAGCTGATGGATGCAGTCGGAACAAGAATTGGTTTCGTGGTATCGATCGTAGGATGGAGTATTTCTATTGCATTGCATGCAGTAGCACGCACGCTTGGTTCTTTCAATGTGTTCCGTTTCCTGTTAGGGATGAGCGAAGCCGGCAACTGGCCGGGCGCTGCAAAGAACAATGCAGAATGGTTTCCTGCAAAGGAAAGGGCTATTGCACAGGGTATTTTTGGTGCAGGCGCATCGCTGGGTTCTGTTGTGGCAGCGCCTTTCATTGCATATTTATACGTAGCATTCGGCTGGAAAATGACCTTTGTTGGCATCGGTGTACTGGGTTTGCTATGGGTAATTCCATGGCTGATCATCAACAAGAATACGCCGGATAAACATCCATGGATCACAAAGGAAGAGCAGGATCATATTTTATTATCTGCCAACAATAAGGCAACAGCGCCTGTTGCAACTACGGTTTATTCCTGGAGAGAATTGCTGCAGTTTAAAAATACATGGGCAGTGATCAGTTCCAGGTTTTTTATTGATCCTGTATGGTGGATGTTTGTAACCTGGCTGCCTTTTTTCCTGTATGAGAATTACGGCTTTGATATCAAGCAGGTAGGTGCATTTACATGGGTGCCGTTTTTATTTGCGGCCATCGGCGGGTTGAGCGGTGGTTTCTTTTCTTCCATGCAAATAAAAAATGGGAGGTCTGCGGTGAAGGCAAGAAAAAATGCCATCACTATCGGCAGCGTTATCATGTTGTTATCACTTGTAAGCATTGCATTTTATTTAAACCAGCTAAAAGACCAGCCTGGTGTTGCTATTGCATTGATCAGTGCAACTTTATTTGGCTTCCAGTTTTTAATTAATAACCTGCAGACTTTGCCCGGCGATTATTTCCATGGGAAAAATGTAGGAACAGTAGCAGGTATGAGCGGTACTTCTGCCGTGGCGGGAACACTGGTGGTAACATGGCTGGTGCCTGTACTTACAAAAACAAGTTATACCAGCTTTTTTGTATTGGGCGCTTTGCTGGTGCCGGTAGCATGGTGTTGCATCATGTTCATTGTAAGTAAATCAACCACCAAAACAGACAACCAATAACCTTTCGATTAAATATTGCGCTATATGAGAAAAATTTTATTTACGATGCTGATGATGACTGTTGCGCTCGCAGCTAACAGCCAGAATACTTACTATTGGGTAGGTGGCTTAAATCCAACAGCTATTCAATCGAATGCTAACTGGAACACCAACCAGGATGGATCAGGTACTGCAAGAGCAGGTTCCAACAACCCTGATATATTGATCTTTAGTGGCACCAATGTAGGCGGCTCTACGCCAACCACAGGATTGGTGAGCGGACCTATCGACGGTGGTATGAGCTGTGCCCAGATAAAATTCATCAATGGCGCCAATGTAAGACTGGGCCGTACCAACAGCGGTACCGGTACGCTCAACATCTTAGGCGATGGTGATGCATCAACAGAAGATTTTATCATTGAAAGCGGTTGCAGCCTGCTGATACAATCTGCTACATCCAACTTACGCTTTGCGATGGCAGCGGCCAACAAAGGAAGAGTAAGCGGTAACCTCAGCATGATACTGCCCAACCAGGCAAGGATCGATAATACTACTGCCGGAACAGGAACGATACGCTTCACAAGCGGTTCAAGCTTTACAAGCGAAATAACCGGCGCTTCTTCCTATGCATTCGGCAGCAGCACACAGTCAGCCTCCAAATGGGTAGTATTTGAAGCAGGTTCACATTTGTATTACAATGGTGGTAACAGTCCTCATGGCAGTGGCTCAAATTTTTCTGCCATCGATATGCAGCCGGGAAGCATATGGCATCACCGGGGCAACAATGCAGGCCTTGCAGGTAATTTCTTCAACAGGCAATTATATGGTGATATCAGCATTGAGAACGGCGCTACACTTACCGCCACCAATTCTATTTATCGCATCGGCAACCTAAGCCTCGAAGCAGGAACAATTTATCTTCCCTACACAGCAGGACAAACTGTTGTGAATGGCAACCTTACTGTAAATGGCAGTATCAACCTGCCTGCCGGAGGAAACAATCGTTTAGTATTTGCAGGCAGCACACAGCAAACGGTTTCCGGTACAGGAAATATCAATGTCGGGTCATTTGTAGTAAGCAATAATGCGGATGTAGTGCTCAACAGGAATATCAATGCAGATGTATCGGCAGAAGTATATGGCAAAATAAATTTCAATGCCAGCCAGGTAAATGGCAATGGTACATTCACAGCCAATGGCATTACCACGCCTTTAGCAGCTACCGGCAATACCGTGAGTGGTAATAGTTTTATCACAGGCAACAGTGTGTACACAACAGGTGTGCTGGGGCAATTACTTACAGGAGCAGGCATTGCGCCTAATACCAACATCGTAGCTTTTTCTTCTACTACTGACACGGTATATCTCTCCAAACCCGTAACAGCAAATGCTTCAGGCGTTGCGCTCACTGCAACAAGCACTGGCGCTACGCTTGCTACTTCCAATGCAAACGGTTTTGATGCGGCAACAGGTTCTGTTGTAACAATCGGCAATCATAATTTCGAGAACAATATCAATTACATTATCAACGGCGCAACCACCAAGCCATTTGGTATTTCAACAGGATCGGCTTCTATTAATACTGTTACAGGTTTTACAGATATCAATGCAGCTGTAACAGCCAATACGAATCTATCTGTTTCTCAACATATTGGTATCAATGGGAAATTTACTTTAAGGCCATTGGATACCCTGCACATTTTAAATGGTGCAACCATTACCGGTACATTTAATGCAACTAATTATATAGCTACCGGCTACAACACAGGAGCAGGTACGCAGGCCCTGGTTCAATTCGACGGGTTGATGGGTAACAATACTGTTCCGTTAGGATCAACAAATAATTACCTGCCTGTAACACTGGACCCGATCGGTCAGTCGGATTTCAGGATCAGTGTTTTTGAAGGCATTACTATCAACGGGCAGATCACAGGAACACCATTTACGCCCTTGCAACAACAAACAGTAGTGAATGCAGTTTGGAATATCAACCGCATTAACGGAACCGGTCCTGTAGGATTGAATTTTGGCTGGCCCGGCGTACTGGAAGGAACTGCATTCGGATCTTTGCCCGGTACAGATATTGGCGTGATACAAAACACGGGCGCTTTGTGGAGTGCGCCATTGGGAACAGGCGATAATACCAATAATACAGCTGGAACCACAGCTACATCGCTTGGTTCGTTTGCTATCGGTGCGGTAGCGCAGGTCGATCCTTTTGTGTTCAACGATCTTGTTCCAAAAACTTACTGTGATGCAGTGATATTAGCGCTTCCGGCCCCTGTAATATGTATGGCTCCGCTT
>CAYOLS010000013.1:0-28423 GCA_964404845.1 uncultured Ferruginibacter sp.
GTTTATTTATATCGCATCAGCGCACCCGACAGGAACTATTCCAAAGTAGAGGAATGTCTTCTCCAAAAATTTTATTGTTGTTCCTGGTATTTACCTGTTTTAACAGGCCCGTGTAGGCGCAACAAAAATATACAGCAAAAGATTCTGCAGAAATATACCGCTTGCTGAATGAAGCAGATCATGCAGACCTGAACGGAAAAATGGATGCTGCGTTCTCAGCCGTTAACCTTGCACTGGAAAAAAGCAAACAAAAGAATTTCTTGCGGGGGCAGGCATTCTCGTGGCTCAAGCTGGCCGACCTGCAATTAAAAAAAGAAGGTACTTCCAACCTGGATAATTATTATGACAAGGCAAAGCTGGCCGCCGGTAGTTTGAACGATCCTTTTCTAAACGGGCTCATTGCTTTTCAGCGATCGCAGCAGAAAAGCCATTCAGGAGAATATGAAGCGGCTGAAAAATTCTGCAATGCTGCTTTAAAGTATTTCTTACTGACAGACAGCATCGATTACCAGGCGCAGGCTTACAACGATCTTGGCTTTATTGTAGAAAAATCCGGCAAGTATGAAGAAGCCACCCAATATAACCTGAATGCCATTCGCTTGTTTGAAAGAACAGGTAATATAAAAGGTGCTGCCAATACAGGTGGTAACCAGGCGGTTGTGTATTACAAACTAGGAAGAAAGGAAGATGCGATCAGGATGTTCCGGCAATCGGCAACGGCAAGAGAAACCATCAATGATGTAAAGGGATTGGCTGCTACTTATGGAAATCTTGCGACGGTTTATCTGCCACTGAATGAAGATTCTGCCAAAAAATATTATGCCCTGCAATTGACCAATGCGCAGAAAAGTGGTGTGAAGGCAAACATTGCACAGGCTTATGTAAATAATATGGCGGTGCTGAGCAGGCAAAAGAAATACCAGGAATCGCTGGAGCATGAGAATAAAGCCATCCAATTGTTTTACGAGTTGGGCGATAAAAACAAATTAGGTGTGAGGTATGCAAGTGCAGGTACATTGTATCACCTTGTAAACGACAGCCTGAATGCAGAAAAATATTTTGCCCTGGCAGAAACAATAGGGCATGAGCTTAAAAGCAAGCCTGTATTACAAAACCTCTGGCAACAGAAAGCAAATTTTTACAAAGCAAGAAATGATTTTTCAAAGGCTTACGAAGCTAATAGCAAATATTACCTGTATAGGGATAGCCTGGTAAATGAAAAAACAGCGACCAATATTGCTGCATTGCAAGCTAAGTATGATACAGAAAAAAAAGACAACGAAATAGCACGCCTGCAAACAGCGGACCGCATTCAGCAACTGGAGTTGGAAAGGCGGGATGCGTTGCTAAAAGGCAATAAGCTGGAAGCACAAAAAAAAGAACAGGAAATTTTATTGCTTACACAGGATCAAAAGCTGAAGGATGAAGACATAAAGCTGAAAGAAGAATTACTCACCAGGCAGGCACTCCTGGTAAAGACAAATGAACAGCAGTTAAAAATTGCAGAGCAGGAAAAACAGTTGGGAGAGAAGGAGCTGCAAAGAGAAAAATTGCTTAAACAGATCATTATTGGCGGATTGATACTGGCAGCTATTATTGCTTTCATTCTTTTCAGCCGCTATAAGCTCAAAAGAAAATTGCAGGAGCAGCAGCAGATATTATCTGTAAGGGACAATATTTCAAAAGACCTGCATGATGAGATTGGAAGCACGCTTACCAGCATCAACATCTTAAGCAATATTTCTCAAAAGGCATTTGCAGAAGACCCTGCACAGGCAAAGGAAATGCTGCGGCAGATCTCTGCACAAACCAGGACGATCCAGCAGAACATGAGCGATATCGTATGGTCACTTCGCCCCGAAAACGAAAGCATAGAAAATTTTGAAGTGCGCCTGCGGGAGTTCGCTGCACAAACCCTGGAGGCAAACAATATAAGAACACAGTTTTATTTTGATGACGAACTGCTGGGGGAAACATTGCCTCAAAATTCACGTAAAGATCTTTTGCTCATATACAAAGAAGCCATCAATAATATTGTAAAACATGCCAATGCAGGCAAGGTTGATATCAGCTTCAGGAAAGCGTTGAACAAAGCTATCCTTACTATACAGGATAATGGAGTAGGTATAAAAAGCCTTGGAAATATTAGCAGCGGCACCGGCGCCAAAACCATGGGCCAGCGGGCCAAAGCCATCGGCGCTACATTGGAGATCAGTCGTAAAGACGGCGGTACCAATGTTACCGTAACGCTTCCTTTACCATGATTATGGGAGTGCAAACATTGCAGGAGCAGGTAAATTTGTAACAGATAAAACCATGTCATTTAAAATACTCATATACGAAGACAATGAGAACCTGGCGCAAAGCATGAAAGTGCTTTTTAACTGGCAACAGGAGTATGAGCTGCTGGCTGTTTTGCCCAATGCCCAAACGGTTTTAAACGACCTGGAAGCCTTCTATCCTGATGTGGTATTGCTTGATATTGATATGCCTGGCATCAGCGGTGTAGAAGCGTTGAAAAAAATAAGGGCTGTTCATGAACAATTGCCCGTAATTATGTTCACTGTTTTTGCTGATGATGGAAATATTTTTGAAGCCATGTGTCATGGTGCCAGCGGGTACCTGCTGAAAAATGATTTTGAACAGGTGATGCCGGCCATTGATGATGTAATGAATGGCGGCGCACCCATGAACAGTGCCGTAGCAAAAAAAGTATTACAATTGTTTGCACATCCTAAAGCAAAACAGGTTTCCGTTACAGTAGAAAATGCTGATCTAACCAAGAGAGAAAGCGACCTGCTGCATTTGCTTGTAAAAGGATACAGTTATAAAATGATCGCTGCAGAAATGGGCATTGCACTGGAAACAGTAAGAACACATATCAAAAAAATATACAAGAAATTACAGGTGAACAGCGCCACCGAAGCAGTGTACAAAGCACTGGGTAAATAATATTATCACTACTTAACCCTTATATGGTATTTTAATAAAAGCGGCTTCTGCCAAACTTTACAATCAATACCAAAAATATTAAGGGATGAAAAAGCAAGCGCTGTTAATTGCCGCAATTTTAATCATAACCAGTAAAGGTCTGAATGCACAACGGGTAGGTATCGGCACAGCATCACCAGATGTCAGTGCACAGCTGCATATCGAATCGAATGATAAAGGACTGTTAGTACCAAGGGTCAGCCTTACCAGCCTTACAGCCGCAGCTCCTGTTGTTTCTCCTGCGTTCGGGCTCGTGGTGTTTAATACCAATGGTGTATTGCCCGGCGGTTACGGCTTATTTTACTGGAATGGTCTTGGTTGGTTAAAACTGCAAACGGCTGATGGCGGCTGGAATGTTAGTGGTAATAGTTTTCAGCCGGGAGATTATCCAGTGTTGGGCACACTCAATAACAAGCCACTGCGGTTTATCATGAACGGAATTCCCTCAGGCTTTACAGATTCCAGCAATACACATATCGGTTTCAAAGCAGGCATGCAAAGAACGACTGCAAAAAATACAGTGGCTATTGGTAACGGCGCTTTGTTTGTAAATACAACTATCAGCGGACTCGTTGCAGTTGGTGACAGCGCTTTATTTTATAATGGCGCCGGGGCTGTTGACCAGTACGATGGAGAAGCAAACACTGCAATAGGTTCCAGGAGCCTTCAGCAAAATACGATCGGGGGAGATAATACGGCTGTTGGTTATGAAACGATGAAAAACAATATCAATGGTTATAGCAATACAGCAGTAGGTACACTTGCAATGAAATATGTAACGGATGGCAACAACAATACAGCGCTTGGCAGTTATGCTTTAGGTACTTTGGTGAGTGGTGATGCTAATACAGGTGTAGGATCATTTGCACTCGCATTTAATAAAAATGCATTCAATACGGCTGTGGGTTATCAATCCCTGATGTACAATTCAGCTGATGTAGCACAGGGTCATCTTGCTATCAATAACAATGCATTTGGTAATCAAACTTTGTACAGTAACAGAACAGGTGCCAATAATATAGGTATCGGCGATTTCTCTTTATACAGCAACAGGAATGGCAATAATAATGTAGCTCTTGGTTACAGGACCGGTTATTCAAATACAGGTAGCGGTAATGTTTTTATTGGTAATACCGCCGGGCTATTGGCAAAAAGCGATAATAAATTGTATATAGAAAATTCTACTGCTGATAGTAACAATGCATTGATCTATGGCGATTTTGCAGCAGATAGTTTAAAGCTGAATGCAAGGGTGGTAGTGAGGGATGTATTGCAGGTAAAAGGCTACGGCGCATTCATTGACAATACTAATTTATGGGCTTATTCGCCTGGCCTTGCTGCGCCAATCCCGGGTCTGCCGCCGGTTTCCGGTGAAGGAAGGCGCATGATGTGGTTTGCAGATAAAGCAGCTTTCAGGGTTGGCTATGTAAGTGCCACTCAATGGAATACGGAAAATATCGGGCATTTTTCATTCGCTACAGGATATGATACAAGAGCCTCCGGTCATCGCTCTGCGGCTTTTGGAAACAATACCCTTGCCAGTGCTGATGATGCGATAGCAGCAGGAGCGGGATCTATTGCAGCTGGTCCTTGGTCGGTTGCCATGGGAAATAGCGTTACTGCTTCTTCCAATTACAGCATCGCATTCGGAAGCAATGCAAGAGCTTTGGCGAATGGCGCTTTTGCCTCCGGATCTTATTCTGTCGCTTCCGGTGTTTATTCCACGGCTATGGGAAACAGGGCACATGCAACAGCCAGGGGTGCAGTGGCATTCGGAGACAGCGCAAGGGCATGGGGCGAAGCTGCTGTTGCATTAGGATATTATAATATGGCCCTGAATAACTTCAGCACAGCCATGGGGGTCAATACGAAAGCGTATGGAGAAGGGGCTTTTACTGCCGGTACAGACTCATATGCATATGGGCACGGATCGGTCAGCATGGGCTCAGGTTCAAGAACAACCGGTACCGGTTCTTTTGCAGTTGGCGAATCAACTGTTGCAAGAGGATACCATAGTGTTGCACTGGGAATGTTCAATGATTCTATTATAACAGCAGATCAGTATGGTCCGTCACTGGCCAACCCACTCTTTATTGTTGGAAACGGAAGCGCCGACAATAACCGTAGAAATGCTTTTGTAGTTTATAATAATGGCAATGCAGATGCCAATGGTTATTTCAGGATAGGAAGGCCGGCCGGTGGTTCACCGGATTTTGCAGGAATAGAAAACGGGTATGGCGTAGCCGGCAAGCAGGCAGATGCCGGTAAGATACAATATGGCGGCTTCGGCGGAAATACGCATTGGCTCAATATTGTAGGCGGTGGTACCAACGCAGGCGGGGCAGATCGGGTTATCAAGTTGTGGAGCGAAGCAGGCATGCGTATAAGAGGAAATACATTGCCCGATACAGACAATACTTTTTCGCTTGGGCAAAGCGGCGCAAGATGGAGTGCTGTATGGGCAGTTAATGGCGTGATACAAACGAGTGATGCAAGGCTGAAAACAAATATCACTACCCTCAACTATGGGTTGCAGGAACTGATGCAACTGAAGCCTGTGCAGTTCAACTGGAAAAATGATGCGGCCGGTGAAAAAGAGATCGGGTTTCTTGCGCAGGATATTCAAAAATTAATTCCTGAAGCTGTGGTAGCACCAGCCAATGGTGATGCATTGGGTGTAAAATATGCAGAGCTTATTCCTGTACTTGTGAATGCGATACAGGAGCAGCAAAAAGAAATAGAAGCGTTGAAGAAATTATTGTTGACCCGTGATCAGAAACAAGGTCAGTGACATTTGAAATAATCGAAGGGTTCTTTGCAGTCATCGCATTGGTACAATGATTTGCAGGCCGTGCTGCCAAATTCACTTATCCTGTGTGTGTGATAAGAATTGCATTGCGGGCATTGAATGGCTTCATTGGGTGCAAATAATTCATTATTGCAAACAGCCTGTTTGTTGGATGGTGGTGCAATTCCGTAAGCTTTTAATTTTTGCTTACCGGCTTCGCTCATCCATTCTGTCGTCCAGGCAGGAGATAAAATATTTTTAATGATGATATTGGTATAACCTGCTGCCAGTAATTCCATCCGGATGCCTGCAGCGATCATATCCATGGCCGGGCAACCGGAATAAGTAGGGGTAATGGTTACTTCGATCGCATCTTCATTTACAGCAACAGCTCTTACAATGCCCAGGTCAAGGATCGTCAGCACAGGAACTTCCGGGTCTGTTACATTTCCTAAAATGTTCCAGATCTTTTTTTCTTCCTGTTTGATATGGATGGTTTGTTGTTGCATGTTGTTTGTTTCGGCGGGTCTGACCTGCGGTGCCGACCCTACCACTCAGCCCCGGGATAAGTTCTTTGCAGGTATTGCATTTCTGCCAGTATGAATCCCATGTGCTCCGTATGAATGCCTTGTTTGCCGCCGCTTTGCATCACGATGTTCATGTCGGGCATGGCGATAGTGGCTTCTTCAAATACTGATTGCACAGTTTTTTGCCAGTCGTTTTTTATAGATGACAGGTCAACTCCATTGTCTTTTTCAAAATCAGCAGCTACAAACATTTCGCCCGTGAATGGCCATAAGTATTGCAGGGCTGTTTTTAAACGTTGGTTGCTTTCCTCCGTTCCATCGCCCATACGTATTACCCATTCGCTGCTCCATCGTACATGGTAGTTGGTTTCTTTTAAAGATTTTTCTGCAATGGCGGCGATGCGTTCGTCTGAACTGCCGGTTAATTGTTTATACAGCGGTTGTGCATATACAGCAAAGAAAAATAATTTTAAAACAGATTGAGCCCAGTCACCTTTCGGCAATTCGCACAGCAGGAGGTTTTTAAACTCACGCTCTGTTCTCAGGTAAGCCAGTTTGTCTTCATCTGTATTTCCTATAAGTTCAGCTGCGTAGGTATAAAAATTTCTTGCCTGGCCTAAAAGATCGAGGGTGATATTAGTGATGGCAATATCCTGTTCCAATACAGGTCCATGCCCGCACCACTCTGCATTTTTTTGTGACAAGATAAGGTTTGTATCTGCCAGGTATAATAAGTAATCAATTTTATTTTGTTCAGCCATTTTCAATTATCCATTTTCAATTTTCCATTACTACATGTGTTTCACTTCATCCGGCAGGTCATAAAAAGTAGGATGACGATACACTTTATCCTCCGCTGGTTCATAAAAACTTTCCGCATCATCCGGATTGCTTGCATGAACATATTTGCTTTCCACCACCCAAATGCTGATGCCTTCCTGCCTGCGGGTGTAAACGTCCCTTGCATTTTCAATCGCCATCTGAGCATCGGTTGCATGCAGACTGCCGGCATGTTTGTGATCAAGGCCTTGTTTGCTACGAATGAAAACTTCCCATAAAGGCCAGTTGGCTGAATCTTGTTTTGACTCAATACTACCGCCAGCTTTTTCTTCAGGGATATCTCCGTAATAAAATTTTTGAATTGCTATTTTCATAAATGATCTTTAAAGTATTAAGCTCTTTCTAAAGCCCCTTCAGGGGTTTGGGGTTTCTTCTTCTTCGCATAAGCCAGCGCCGCTTCCCTTACCCACTCGCCTTCATCGTGCGCTTTATTTCTTGCTTCTAATCTTTGCTTGTTGCAGGGCCCATTGCCTTTTACCACATTCCAGAACTCTTCCCAATCTATTTCACCAAAATCATAGTGTTTTGTTTGTTCATTGTACTTCAGGTCAGGATCGGGCAGTGTCATTCCCAGCAATTTTACCTGCTCTGCGATCATGTCCACAAAATTCTGGCGCAGCTCGTCATTGCTTTTGCGTTTTATCTTCCATTTCATGCTTTGGTCGCTGTTGGTACTTTCGCTGTCTTTCGGACCAAACATCATCAGGCTCGGCCACCACCAGCGGTTGATGGCATCCTGGCACATGGCTTTTTGTTCCGGCGTTCCCTTGCTCAATACCAGCAATGTTTCAAAACCCTGGCGCTGGTGAAAACTTTCTTCCTTGCAAATGCGGACCATGGCCCTTGCATAAGGCCCGTAGCTGGTGCGGCAAAGCATTACCTGGTTGAGGATGGCAGCGCCATCTACCAGCCAGCCCACGGCACCCATATCAGCCCATGTAAGTGTAGGGTAATTAAAGATGGAAGAATATTTTGCTTTACCGCTGTTGAGGTCGGCTACCATTTGTTCCCGGCTCATGCCCAGGGTTTCCGCTGCGCAATAGAGGTACAAACCATGACCGGCTTCGTCCTGCACTTTGGCGATAAGGATGGCTTTCCGTTTGAGCGATGGAGCACGGGTGATCCAATTGCCTTCCGGCAGCATGCCAACAATTTCGCTGTGTGCATGCTGGCTGATCTGGCGCAGGTTTGTTTTACGGTAAGCTTCCGGCATCCAGTCTTTCGGCTCGATCTTTATTTCCTTATCCACTTTGGATTGAAACTGCTCTTCGAAATTTTGTACAGTCATAGTGGGAACATTTATGGCACAAAACTACAAAAAACTAATGATTGTTAGTTTTATTGGGGCTACAGTTTCAAAAATGCTGACAGATTTTGATAATCAATTGGTAATATGGGTAAAGTGCCATTGACACAACCCGTTTATAGGATATAATATAATTAGCACAAGCTCCGTAGGGGCTACCTTTCAGGCAACTCCTACGGAGTTTTTTATGTGGGTTTGTATGTTAGAAACAGGCGACTCCTTACGGAGTTGAACATTGCACCCTGCTGATGAGATTATAAACAGCAGCCCCAATGGAGCCAAAGAAAAATAATTTATTCAGGATATATATTGTCGGCCATCTTCCATTTGCCCTTTTCTTTTACAAAGGGAACAAATGCCCAGAATTTTTCACTGTTCGTATCATCGGCATCCTGTGGTGACCCGATGCGGAGTGTGGCTTTGTTGCCTTTGATGCTAACCTGGTATGTATTCTTAGCAGAAGTATACCATTTGTAAGTGTATTGAATGCTTTCCTGTCCGCCGGCCCAGCGGTCAAAATCAAAGCCCATCACAATCTCTTCTTCAGGATATTCTTTAAAGCTCTGCTCTGCATTTTTAAAGTGCTGTGTTTCTGCTTTTATGTATGCTTCACCAACATAGGGCACATACCTGCGCAGGTAATTGAAATATTGCTGCACGCCCGTTTTCCAGTTGATGCGGTAAGGAGGATTGTTTTCCTTGCCTGTGCCGGAATACAGCTTAAAAGAATTGAACTTTTTTTCATTCTTTTTATAGAACAATAAAAAATCGAAAAATGTTTTTTTGATGGCAGCCTGCTCTGCATTTAATTTTTGTGCAGGCGCATGTAAAGCTGCCATGCAAATGAACAGAACAAAAAGGAATTGCTTCATAACGGGTTGTTTATTGGGTAATACCGTTACTAAGATACAAGGGAAAGCCAGACTACATAAACCCGGAAGCAGTTTTGTTTAAAAATAGAACGGACATGTTCTTATTGCTGAAACCATTTGTTCTGGTGCGCCATGTTGATGATCTCAGCCCTTGATTGTACATGCAGTTTTTCATAAATGTTGGCGATGTGCTTTCGGACGGTGAGCACGCTGATGTTTAAAATATAAGCGATCTTTTTGGCATCCCAGCCGTTCACCATATGCTGCAGAATTTCTTCTTCCCGGCTGGTGATCATTTCCGGCAATTGCTGTTTATTGGATTGTTCACTCACGCCTGCCTTTTCCGAAACACTCAGCAGCTTTAAAGTTTTTCTTGCAATGGCCGGGCTCATCGGAGCACCGCCATATTCCAATACACTTTGAATAGCATCGTCTAAAAAACTGGCAGGCTCATGCTTGAGCAAATAGCCTGAAGCGCCGGCCCTTATCGCATCAAATATCTTATCATCATCATCAAATACAGTGAGTACAATAAAATGAATGGCCGGGTACAAAGCCTTTGCCATGCCGATGGTTTGAATGCCATCCAACCCCGGCATTTCTATGTCCATAAAAATTACCTGCGGCAGTTTTTGTACAGGCGTGCCTTTTAAAGTAGCCAGGCACTCATCGCCATCTCTTGCAACAAAAGACAGGCTGCAATTATTGAGCTGCTCAAATTTTTGCAGGAAAGTATTCCTGTTGATGGGGTTATCTTCTGTAAGCGCAACCGTAATTTTTTCTGTTGAAGGCATGTTGCAAATTCTTTAATTGTGATGCTGTTTGCAATAATCAATTTGTAGTAGCTGCAATAACTACCGAAGTTCCTTTCGGCTGCTTCACCCACTCAAGTTTCCAGCCAAATTCCGCTGCACGGCTCTTCATATTGTGTAACCCGTAACCATTGCTGTTAATAGCGGCCGCATTGAAACCAATGCCATCATCGCTGATGCTGATGTTCCAGGAATGATCTCCTGCAATGGAGAGGCTTATATTCCTGCACCTGCTATGCTTTAAAGCATTATTGATGGCTTCCTGTATAATGCGCATCAAATGAAATGCCTGTAAGGCCGGCAATATATGGTCGGTGGAAATATTTTCATTTACTTCCATGCTGATATCAGGATAACTGGGTTGCAGGCGCTGTATAAAAACCTTCACCCGGTCGCTGATGGCGGTGAGGGAAAGCTCATCTGTTTTTAAAGCCCAGATGGTATCTCCCAGTTGTGAAACGATAGCCTTTGAATTGTTCCGTAGTTCCTGGAAGGGAACGAGATTTTTTGTTTCCTGCTGTTGCAAGGCTATCTGGTCAAGGTTGGAAACAATGGAAGCCGCATAAGCACCCAGGTTATCGTGCAGGTCTGCCGCAATTCTTTTACGTTCATTCTCTTCTGCAATTTTAATAGCATGCAGGGACGCTACTTTTTCCTTGTACAACAGCTGTTCTGTTTTTAGTTGCGCTTTACGACGGTAATTTTTGAACAATAAAAAACCGAGAATGGCTGCAAATGCCAACAAGGAAAGCGTACCGTAAAAGAGATAATTTTTTTGAGTAATGTCCAGCTGCTGCTTTATGATAGTACTTTCTTTTTTCTGCAGGTCGTATTTTGTTTTCAGCTCTGCAATGGCCTGTGCTGAATTGGCTTCATAAAATTTATCTTTCTCTTTGATGATGTTTTCAAGAATGGAAGTATAATTTTTTGTATCGCCGATATCCTGGTAACACCTTGCCAATGCGGTGTAATATTCTATCCTCAGCCTGTCGATACTGACAGCATCTTTAATATGCGAAGCGCTGTCGGCGGCCAGCGCAGCCTTCAGCATTTCAATAGCTTTGGGCACCTTGCCCGTGGTCCGGTACAATTGTGCAAGAGCGAGCTTTTCATTAGAGAATAACTTTGGCCCGGTTATCTTCTCGCTGATAGCAATAGAACGAAGCATCATTTCTTCCGCCTCCGGTAATTTCTTCAGTTTTTTATAAACGCTTGATTTAACTCTTAAAGCATTGGATAAGTAAAACAGGTTCTCTGCCTTTTCACAAAGCGGTATAGCAAGGTTGATATAGTACTCGGCAGAGTCCAGCTTCTCAACCCATCGGTAAGCGTCCGACAGGTTGATGTACAAAGCGCCTTTTACAGCATCAAACTTAGGGTCAGCACTGGTATTGGAAATGCCTTTGAAATACCAGTTAAAAGCATCGGGCACATCATCAATATTATAATTGATCACTGCAATGGTGTTCATATTCTTTGCCATTACCAGCGAATCCTTGTAACGCTCTGCTTCGGCTACCAGGTTGTACAGCAATTGTAGTGCTTCTGTATAATTGGAAGCATCGCCATAACAATCTGCTTTTTGTGCCATCAGCTCAAAATAAATATTTCGCCTTGCAGGATCTGTTACAGGATTTTTTGGAAGCGTAGCATCTATAAGTGTTGCAGCGCTGTCGGTATTACCCGTTTTAATGCAGGCATATATAAGGGCTACGCTGGCTTTGCTTTTCAGTAGATCATCTTTCTGCATGGCCGACAGGCTGGTAGCTTCCGTTGCATACCTGTATAAACTATCCTTATTGATGCTGGAATGTTTTTCGCACAAGCGTAGTAAAAGATCAAGCCTTTGCCTTGGCTCGGTTTCCTGTGCAAGTGTTGCCCTCAGCCGGTCAATGGAAGGGGTTTGTGCCGAAACAATATGCACGTAAGCCAGCAATGCCAATACCAATATTTTCTTCATAAGCAGGTGGGCAATTTGTCTTGATTAAAAGTAGGCATCATTTTCTGTATGGCATGTACTACAAATTATGTATTTGTACGGTGTTCTTAAAAATGAAATTTTACATCTTCTTACAATATCCTGGCAACAGCCGCAGATCATTTATTCCTTTTAAATTTTTGAAGATGAAAAATTTCTTATCAGTACTGCTGTTGCTGTTAACGGCATCAACAGGTTATACACAAGGTGTTTCCAGGATGTACGGTCTCGTGGGTGGGAGCGTGCAGGCCAATCAAACCTCCAATGGTTTTTTATTTAGTACAGATAGTACGGGCAATGGTTTCCAGGTAAAGTATGATTTTCCTGTAACTACTTTTGGTGCCAACCCGGCCAACCTGGAAATGGCAGTTTATAACGGAAAATTGTATGGAACAACCAGTACCGGTGGCGTAAATAATTACGGGACCATCTTTGAGTATGATCCTGTTACAAATGCCTACACTAAAAAATTTGATTTCGGCCCATCGGTAACTGCCACAGGAGGCGGGCCCAGAGGTTCGCTGCTGTTATACAATAATAAATTTTACGGACTGGCTACCGACTATGGAATTTCTGGAGCCGGGTGCATTTTTGAATGGGACCCTGCTACCAATGTTTACACTAAGAAATACGACTTTAACGGGACAAATGGTTCAAATCCGCAAAACAGCTTGCGCCTCATGAATGGAAAGATGTACGGTACTACCAGTGGAGGCGGTAGTAATGGGTTGGGTGTTGTGTTTGAATGGGACCCTGCTACTAATAGTTGTACAAAATTATCAGACCTTACCGGTATTGGCGCAGGAACAAACGGCTGGAGCTTTTATAACAATGTAACGCCTTATAACAATAAACTCTATTGTGCAACCGTACGGGGCGGGTTGAATGATTATGGTACATTAATGATGATAGACCCGTCACTTCCTTTAGGTTCCAATACTACTATCATTAAACATTTTGATGCTTCAAGCGGTGGTAATGCCAATAATAATGAAATGGTTGTGTACAACAACAAGTTGTATGGCTGCCTGCTTGCCGGTGGTGCAAACAGCCAGGGTACATTGTTTGAACTGAATCCTGCAGGGAATATTTTTACCAAACTGGTAGATTTCAATTATACAACTTCTGGTGCAAACCCGCAGGGAAAGCTTGTATTGAATGGCACAAAGTTTTTGGGTATCTGCAGTTCCGGGGGAGCAAATGGTACAGGTACTGTATTTGAATGGGATCCTGCTAATCCTTCAGTTGCTACAAAAAAAGCAGAGTTTGGTCCTAATAATTTCGATAACACTGTAAACCCGGGAAGCACACTGGTATTGTTCAATTCAAAATTTTACGGCACTACTTTCAATGCAGGTTTTGTAAACCAGGGTAACTTGTTTGAGTATAACCCGGCCAATAATGCCATTACAAAAAAAATCAGCTTTAATGCAGCAGAAAACGGGCGCATACCTTATGGCAAACCTGTTTTGCTGAATGGAAAAATTTATGGAACATGTTACCAGGGGCCGCAGGAAATTTTTGGAACACCCTATGGTTGCCTGTGGCAGTTTGACCCATCTACATCAGTATATACCCGCAAATTTTTATTCAGCAATGTAAACAATGCATTAAACGGCAGAGCTCCTTCCTCATCGCCGATAGCATACAACGGAAAATTATACGGTACTACTTCAGCTGGGGGAACCGGCGACTATGGTGTGTTGTATGAATTTGACCCGGCAACAGATAATTATAGTAAAAAAGATATGCAGGGAATTGGTGGTGCTTACCCGATAGGAGAACCTACGCTTTACAATAATAAAATGTATGGTATGACCGGTGCAAGCGGAACAGGTAACAACGGAGTTATTTATTCCTACGACCCGGCAACAGGCACGTTGGCTAAATTATACGATGTGCAAAATTCCGGCAGCAATGTGCCCTCGGGAGGATTTACTGTTTACAATAATAAACTATATGGCGTTACGAGTAGTGGCGGTGCCAATAATTTCGGAGCTATTATTATGTATGATCCCGCTACCAATACTACTACATCTGTTGCTGCATTTTCTACAACACTGGGGCTAAGTGTATCGAACGCACCAACACTTTACAATAATAAATTTTATCTCACCGCATTGTCCGGTGGAGCAGGTGGCCGTGGTACTATCATGCAGTTTGATCCTGCTACTAACAATCTTACAAAAATTTATGATTTCACTACAATAGCAGGCGGCGACGGATTTGATCCCAAAGGAGAGCTGACGGTATCCGGCGATAAATTGTATTTTATCACACAGGAAGGGGTGAGTGTAGTTAACGTGCTGGAACTTAACCCGGCCAACAATGCAGTAACAAAGAAAAGTACGTATACTACTGCGAACTATAATGTGCCGGTAATGCATAATGGGTTGACCGTAGTGCCGGCGTTTATTGCCAATGGCATTGCCAACAGTTGTGAAATATACCCAACAGTTGTTATCAATTCCTCCAATAACAATAAATGGGTGCCCATTTTAAATACTGCAGGCGATGTGGTGGCAGAGATCAAGGCCAATGGCAATAACCTCGGCAATGTGAATGCCAGCATGTACATCAATAATAATGCGGTGAGAGAAGATGGTAATAAACACTTATACCTCGACAGGAACATTACCATTGCCGTGCAAAACCAGCCAGGTTCTAATGTTGATATACGTTTGTACATTAAAACAAACGAATTCAATGCACTGAAAAATGCGGTGAATTCTTTAGGACAATCATCCGGTATCAATACCATCAATGATATTGCGATCTTTAAAAATAACCAAAGCTGTGCTGCTGCATTTGCCACTACTTCAACAAGGATCAACACTATTGCAAGCAACTATGAATATGGTTATGTGCTTGCCGGAAGTATTGCTTCGTTTTCTTCTTTCTATTTTGCAAGGAGCAATTTTACTGCACTGCCTGTAAGCCTGCTGAGCTTTACCGCAAGCAAGCAAAGTAATCAGGTACAACTGAACTGGACAACACAGAACGAGATCAATTTCTCAAAATTTGATGTAGAGAAAAGTGCCGACGCCACCCGGTTCAATAGACTTGCTACCGTGGCTGCTGAAAACAGGTCAATAAATAATTATACAACAACAGATGCTGCTCCTGCAAAGGGTTACAATTACTACAGGCTGAAAATGACAGACCTGGATGGCAGCTATAAATACAGCGATATTGTAAAAGTGAATTTTGATGGAAAGTCAACCCTGTTCCTATGGCCCAACCCTGCCAGCAATCAACTGATCATACCTGAAGCAAAACAAAACGACAGGATAGTAATAACAGATGCTGCGGGAAGAACGGTAATGAGTAAAATAATATCACGGCAAAATGAGCCCTTGCTCATTGATAAGCTGAGCAAGGGTGTTTATGTATTGCATTTGTATAGTGATAAGCAAATAGCACGATCCAGCTTTGTGAAACAGTAGTTTTCTTCTTCAAAAAAGTAAGGGCTCACCAGTTAGGGCGGTGGACCTTTACCTTTTATCTTCTTTTTGCTTGCCCAAAAAGAAGCAAAAAAGGCTCCCGCCATCGAATACGGCCCGATGGCGGGAAGTAGCTATGTGAGTCGTTTGTGCTACTGTGGCTTCGGCATTTGTTTTTCAATGCTGAGACCGGGTAGTAAGAACACTTCAAATTTGTTGTTACCACTCTAACAAGTTTATCAGTAATTGTGCCCCGATATTCATCGGGGAGCTGGTACGGTGCCCGAAGGCAGCAATTGAATGCGCAGCATATTCAATTGCAGTAGCGGCTGCAGCGACGGAACAGTTACGCTCCCCCAGCGGGAGTGGAGCGAATTTTAATCAAACAATTCTTTTGACGGTTATGGTGAAAGAATTTTCTTCTGGTGAAATAAAAATGTATGACTACAAATAGTGAGCGGGTTTATTTTTTACTTAACATCAAAATCAATCACCACTTTCTCACTACGTGGATGACTCTGGCAGGTAAGTATAAAACCCTGTTCTACTTCTTCCGGTTCCAATGCATAGTTTACATCCATGCTCACTTCACCGCTTACCAGTTTGGCACGGCAGGTACAGCAAACGCCGCCTTTGCAGGCATAGGGAAGATCAGCGCCTTGTTGTAAAGCTGCGTCTAATATATTATTGCCGTTCTGGCTTAGGTCAAAATCAAAGCTGCGGCCATCCAGCTTTACAGTAATGCTGCTTTTTGGCCCGCTGTCTTTTTCGGTAACAACAGTGCTCGCCTGTTTTTTCGCATACGTCTGGCCGGGAGTAGTAAAGAGTTCAAAATGGATTTTGCTTTTTTCTAAACCTATATTTTCTAAGAATTCAGCAGAAGCAAAGATCATTTCTTCAGGGCCACAGATGTACACACTATCAAAGCCGGAGAAGTCAATAAGCTGTTGCAGGTCTTTTAATTTATCCTGGTTGATGCGACCGTAGTTGATAGTAGCATCTGTTTTTTCCCTGCTCAGTACATTGATAAAATTAAAGCGCTGCATGTATTTATTCTTCAGTGCTTCCAGCTCTTCAAAGAAAATGATGGAACCACGGCTCTTATTGCCATAGATCAATGTAAAGCTGCTCTCTGCCTGTGTCTGTAATGTATGCTTGATGATGGAAATAACAGGAGTGATGCCACTGCCTGCTGCAATGGCGAGGTAATTACCTTTTGCACCTGTGAGCTTGGCATTGAATTTTCCTACCGGCGGTAATACTTCCAGCACATCCCCTTTTTTTAAATTTTGTGCAAAGGCCGAAAAGGCGCCGCCGTCCACTGCTTTGATGGCTACTTTAATTTCTCTTTCATGGGGTGCGGTACAGAGAGAGTAAGATCTTCTCAGTTCCGCCCCATCGATCATTGCTTTAATGGTTATGTTTTGCCCTTCCTTAAATAAAAATTCCTCTGCCAGCTGTTGCGGCACGTTAAAGCTTACCGATACACATTCCGGTGTTTCTTTTTTAATATTCTTTATAGTCAAAGGGTGAAAATGTACAGCCATTTTAATTGATTAATCCGTTTAATAAATGCTCCACCATATTTTCTTCCAGCTCTTTTGCGCTGATGGCAGTCTTGTGCCGCTGCCAGAATTCAATCCCACGCACTGCGGACAATATGGTAAGCACGGCAACATGCGGGTGAATGTTCTTTAGTTCTTTTTTATTGATGCCATCTTTTACCAGCTCTGTCATGCGTTTTTCATACTGCCTGCGTTGGTTCAAAAAATCCGATAAGTAAGGTTCTTCCAAATGCTTCCATTCGTGGTTGGCTACATATACTTCATCGTATTCCTCCAACATCATCTGTATATGAAAGCCGATAAGCTGCCTTATTTTATTCACGGCGGTATCGCCGGAATCTTCTGTCAATTGTAAATTCCTGGTAAAATCTGCGGCTATTTTAAAGCAAATATGCTGAAGCAGCTCACTCTTGCTGCCAATATGATTGTACAGGCTGGGAGCTTCCACGCCAATTGCTTCGGCCAATTCCCGCATGGAACTGGCTTTAAATCCCTTGCTGCGGAAAAGAGCCGCAGCCGATTGAATAATGGCGTCTTTTTTAGTGCCGTTAAGTCTTGCTTTGATCTTAGCCATAAAAGTTTTACAAAACTAACGGATATTAGTTTTTCGGGGGTTAAATAATTGGTTTTATTCCTAATTTTGTCCATCCCAAAAAAAGATCCATTTATGCAGCTGAAACCTGTAGACACAGTAGAGAACATTAGCCCGGAAGATTTTAAAAAGAACTACTACGATGTTAAAAAGCCGTTGGTGATCAAGGGCCTGGCAAAAAAATGGCCTGCTTACAATAAATGGAACTGGGATTATTTCATTGATAAAGTAGGGGAGAAAGAAGTAGGGGTTTACAACAACGTAAAAAGCGATTCCTATACACCTATCAATACAGCCGACGGGTACATGAAGTTTGGCGAATACTTACGCAAGGTAAAAGCCGGCCCGCTGGACCTCCGCATATTCCTCTTCAATATTTTTCAGCATGCGCCGGATATCACTTCAGATTTTACCTGGCCCGATGAACTGATGAACGGGTTTGTGAAAAAATACCCCATGCTGTTTGTTGGCGGACAGGGCAGCATTACCCATATGCACTTTGATATAGACATGAGTCATATACTGCATACCCAGTTTGCAGGCAAAAAAAGGGTGCTATTATTCCCCCACGAGGAACAATACAAGCTATACCGCAAGCCCTGGGAAGTACTAAGTTTGGCCAATTATGCCCATTATAACGAGCAATTTGACTACGAAACCTACCCGGCCACCCGTTTGGCGCAGGGATACGAAGTGATCCTGGAGCATGGGGATACCCTCTTTATGCCGGCGGGTTATTGGCACCATATGGAGTATATAGAAGCTGGTTTTGCTATGAGCCTCAGGGCCATGCAAAAAGGCCTGGGCGGCAAGCTGGACGGGCTTTGGAAGCTATTTGGCATGCGTGGAATAGATACCCTGATGAAAAAAACGGCCCCCCAGTGGTGGTATAACCGTAAAAAGGCGCAGTTATTGGCCTATGCCGAAAAAGAATTAAAAAAAGTATAAGATTTTTTCTATAAAATTAAAGAATTGTCTTATTTTTGGTCCTCTCCAAGAGACGAACCCACTCCAATACTATCTTATTTAAAGCTCACGTAAGCATTTACAATCCATTTATTATCCAACTGTCAAGCAAGATTTTCATTTTGTAACTTATATACTATTGCCTCAAACGATTTTTCTTGTGGTTTCAGAGGTAAGCAAGGCCGGTGATTTTTATCACTGGCCATTTTTTTTGTGTTTTTGGAACGCAGATTTTCATGATGGTCATGATCGGGCAGATATAATTAGCCCCGGACTTAAGCCCGGGGCAATTTATTTTTTTGGAATTTGAATGATCAATCCAATCAACGATTGATAAAATCCATCATCGGTTTTCCAAGCTCGAATGTTTTTACCAGTGTTTTGGTGAAATTTTTATCCTGCAATTCTGCATCGGTGAAAGAACGGCTAACAACAAAGTTTTTCATTTTCAGATATTCAATGCCGGGATTATTTTCTTCATAACCTTTAGGTGCACGCACCAGGCTGTCACTCATTACAAAGCTGTTGTTGAAAGCCTGTTTGAATTTTTTATCGTTGAGTATCTTTTTCCATTCATCCAGGTTATAATCTATTTCCTGGCGGATCTTGGCCAGGTGTTCAGGCGGCGGCTGCCACAAACCCGTTGCAGCAAAGCTTTTGCCCGGTTCAATGTGAACATAATATCCTGCACCATCTCCCTTTTTACCCGCCGGATTAAAATAAGCAGCGTAATTTGTTTTATACGGGTGTTTTTCTTTGCTGAAGCGTACATCCCTGTTTAGCCGGAAAATACAATCCTTCGGTGTTAGGCTGATAAATGCACTGTCAAAAGCAGCAATGCCTTTTATTATTTCCCCCACTTCTGCAATAAATTCTTCCTTGCTTGTATCGTACAAACTACGGTTAGCATCCAGCCATGCTTTGTTGTTATTTTTTTTAATGGAAGTAAGAAAGCGAATAATGTTTTTTGTGATCATGTAAGAAGGTTCAACGGTTTAAAAGGTTCAAAGTTTCATAACTCATAACTCATAACTCATAACTCATAACTCATAACTCATAACTCATAAAAGTATTGCAAGATACGCAAGGAGTAAATTATATCCTTCCCCAATTCTCACCGCTTTTAATACGATAGAGGGTCATTTCGCTTACGCCGTATTTTTCAGCGAGCTGCTTGTAGGTAAGTTTGCGCCTGGGATTGTTGATGGCTTCCTTGATTGTTTTGGCCTGGGCCATACTCAGCTTTAAACCTTTGGTACGACTGGCCTGGCGTTTTTTGTAAGCAATTTTATCGGGACTGTCCTGCTGGTGTACACTTACTTCATCCAGCGTGGCCCACTGCAGGTTTTTGTAACTGTTGTCTGTCTTTTTATGATTCTGGTGAATGACATATTTATGACGGGCTGATTTTTTGGTACAGAATAATCTTGCTACTTCCCGGTGAATGTAAATGGTACCATTGCCATTTTCTATATGTAGATTAAGTGTGCGGTAGCCGGAAGTGAGAGAACCGTTTAATAACTTTCCATCTTCCAGCACATTGCTGGTATAACTTGCTGCACGGCCCTGGTTTGACACGGCATATTTTTTCCTTAAATTTTTATGCCCTGCAAACAACAGCTGCTTCCATATTTCCCCTGCATTTTTTTTGATCATGGCTGTAAGTAGTTAGATTAGATAAATAAGCACAGGATTGCCTGAAACCCAATACACATCAGCCTGCTAACCGACTATAAATATAATAAAAAATTACACTACGAGTTAATCATTTTTATAAATTCATCTTCAGAGAGTATATGAATGGCAGGTATTTTTTTCGCCTTTTCCAGCTTGCTGCCGGCATCTTCTCCTACTACCAGGTAATTGAGCTTGCTGCTCACGCCGCTTAGTATTTTACCGCCATTCTGTTCCACCAGTTCTTCCGCTTCGCTGCGCTTGAGTTTATAAAGTGTGCCGGTGAATAAGAAGGTTTGCCCGTCGAGGTTGCCTTCCACTTTTGCCGCTTTTTTGCTTTCCATTACGAGGCCAAGCTCCTGTAACTGCCGAAGCATGTGGATATTGTCTTCGTTCTTAAAAAACTCGTGGATGCTGGCTGCTACTTTTACACCTACGTCCTGCAACTGCTGCAATTCTTCGAGGCTGTAACCAGCAAAATCAAAAATATTGCTCACAGCCTGTGCCAGCGTTTTGGCGGTGGTTTCTCCTACATAACGAATGCCCAATCCATAAATGATGCGATGCAATGGCTGTGTTTTGCTGGACTCAATGGCCGCTTTTAAATTATCCACCGACTTTTGTCCAAAGCCTTCCAGTTTGCCCAGCTCATTAAAGTCAAGCGTATAAATACCGGGCACATTTTTTAAGAGACCCAGTGAATAGAACTTGCGCACATTGGCTTCGCCGAAGCTGCGGATATCCATGGCATCCTTACTCACAAAATGTATGATACGTTCCACCACCTGCGCTTCGCAATTGATGTTCACGCAGCGCCATACCGCTTCTCCTTCCGGTTTATACAACTCGTATTCACAAACAGGACATGATTTTGGAAATTCAATAATTTCTTCTTCCCCGGTTCTTAGTTCCGGTAAAGATTTTACGATCTGGGGAATCACATCACCGCTTCTCTCAATTAAAATATGATCCTTTTTCCGCAGGTCTTTTTCCTTAATGTAATCTTCGTTGTGTATGCTGATGCTGCTTACTGTAACGCCGCCTACCTGCACAGGCTGGATCTTTGCAACAGGAGTTACCGCTCCTGTACGCCCTACCTGGAAATCAACATCAAGTAATATGCTGCTCGCCTGTCTTGCTTTGAATTTGTAAGCGATGGCCCAACGGGGATGATGCGATGTCATGCCAAGGCGATCCTGCAGGTCAAGATCGTTTACTTTTATTACCATGCCATCAATTTCATAAGGCAGCTCGTCTCTTTTTGTTTCAAATTCTTCTACATATTTTATAATGCCTTCAATGCCCTTCACCACTTTCATTTCTTTTTTAGGACTGCGGAAACCCAGGTCCCACAACATTTCCAGCATACCCGAGTGTGTTGTCGGTTCTCCGGTCGTTGGTCGTCTGTTGTCTGTTGTAGTATAGCTTACATGGTATAAAAATGCCTCCAGGTTTCTTCTTCCTACTTCCTTTGTATCTTTTATCCGTAAGCTTCCTGCTGCCGCATTGCGTGGGTTGGCCAATGGTGGCAACCCCTCTTCCATGATGGCGTCGTTGTACTTTTTGAAATTGTTCTTATTCATCAGCACTTCACCACGGATCTCAATTTGCTCAATACCATATTTGCTGAACGCTGCGGAAAGTGGCAGCGACCTTATCTGTTTAATATTCGGTGTAATGTCGTCGCCCGTTTCACCATCCCCACGGGTCACGCCACGCAGCAACTGGTCATCTTCGTACACAACAGAAATGCTGGCACCATCAAATTTTGGTTCGGCGCAATATTCAATCGTATCCAGCTTGCTCAACTCCCGGGCTTTGCGATCCCAGTCCAACAGGTCATCTGCATTATAGCTGTTCTCAAGGCTCAGCATCGGCACCAGGTGCTGTGTTTTGGGAAAATCCTTTATGAGGCCTGCGCCCACTCTTTGTGTAGGAGAATCTTTGGTAATGATGGCTGCATCATCGCTTTCAAATTTTTCCAGCAGCTTGTACAACATATCATATTCATAATCGCTTATAAGCGGATCATTCATCACATAATACCTGTTCTCGTGAAAACGGAGAATATTGCGCAGCTCCTCCACGTCTTTCGCCGAAGGATCTTTATCCTTCAGCCATTTTAAAGTGGCAGTTTGCAGCTCTTTTACCTGTTGCGGATCGTACATATAAAAACTATTGAAGGCAAATGTAGAAAATAAACTGTCATGCTGAGGAACGAAGCATCTACCTTTTCATTATAGGCTTTGTACGCCAGCATGACAACTGAATAAGATAAATTGAACAGGTATTAAAACTGGCAACCTTTTTGAATTTTAATTTTTCAATTATTCTGTCATGTTATTTTTCTTCTTACAACAAAAATCTTTCAGCTGGAAAGACCTTTTCCTTGGCAGTGAGAACTGGCCATTTCTATGGGAAACGGTATTGCGGACATTTATCATGTTCATTGTTATCATTGTGGCGCTACGGTTGCTGGGTAAAAGAGGGGTAAAGCAATTGTCTGTTTTTGAACTGGTGGTTATCATCGGCTTAGGTTCAGCTGCAGGTGACCCGATGTTTTATAAAGATGTAGGCATTCTTCCGTCACTGATCGTATTTGCCATGATCATCGGCATGTATAGTCTTATTACTTACCTTATCGGACAGAATAAAAAATTTGAGAAGCTTGTAGAAGGTAAACCTATTTGTTTAATAAAGGACGGCGTTTTTGAAACAGGCAATTTTAAAAAAGAAGCTTTGGGTGAAGATGAGTTTTTTGCAGAGTTGCGGCTCAAAGGTATTTCGCAATTAGGGCAGGTAGAGCAAGCCATTGAAGAAAGTAATGGTGAGATCAGTGTATTTTATTTTGAAGATGAGAAAGTGAAGTACGGATTGCCCATTATGCCTGGTTCACTGGAAAATCCTTTTAAGCATATTACTGAACCAGGCTACTATGCCTGCATCTTTTGTGGCTACAGCGAAAAATTTCAGATAGTAAGGGATCCTGTTTGCCCTGAATGCGGGAAAAAAGAATGGGTAAAAGCCAGCAATAAAAAGCGGATTCGATAAAATATGCATACTTGCCTAAATTGCATGCTCAAAACGATAGCTTATGCAATTCCATCGCTCCAAAACTTTCTTACTCCTTATTTCAGCTTCCTTATTCCTTATTTCCCTCAGCTCCTGCAAGTTCAGGGAAAAAGTTCCTTTGCTTGTGCATCATGCAGTGATCTACACCGCAGATGAAAAATTTGCAACAGCAGAAGCAATGGCCATCAGTGATGGAAAAATAATAGCTATTGGTACCAATGACGATATCTTAAAAAAATATGAAGGAGAAGAAACAGTAGATGCAGGTGGCAAAGCTATCTTTCCGGGCTTTATTGATGCGCATTGCCATTTTACGGGTTATGCAACCGATAACTGGAAATGTGACCTTGTAGGAACGCAATCATGGAACGAGATCGTAACAAAGATCACCGAATACAGCAAAACGGCTCCTATGGAATGGATATATGGCCGTGGCTGGGACCAGAATGACTGGGATGTAAAACAATATCCTGATAATAAAATTTTAGACAGGCTTTTTCCCGACAGGCCGGTGTATTTGAAAAGGGTAGATGGTCATGCTGCAATAGCCAACAGCACAGCATTAAAGATTGCGGGCATCACTGCAGCTACAACCGTTGCGGGTGGAAGCATTGAATTGGCGAATGGTGTGCCAACCGGCGTACTCATTGACAACGCAATGCCACTGGTTGAAAAAAAGATACCGGAACTGAATGATTCATTGGCCAAAGCAGCGTTTGTAAAACTGCAGGCCGAATGTTTTAAAGAAGGCCTGACGGGTGTACATGATTGCGGTGTGACGGAACATACAGTTCAGCTGATAGAAGAAGCACAGAAAAGCGGCGACCTTAAAATGAAAATTTTTGCATTGCTGAAAGATGATAGTACTTATTATGATCGCTGGATCAAAAAAGGCCGCTATACAAATGGTGGACTTACGGTAGGTGGCTTTAAATTATATGCAGATGGTGCGCTTGGTAGCCGTGGCGCCTGCCTGCTGCATGATTATACTGACAAGCCAGGCTGGAAAGGATTTTTATTGAGCAGTCCTGAATATTTTGCAGACAAAGCCGCCAGGCTTGCCAACAGTAATTTGCAAATGTGTACACATGCGATCGGCGATAGTGGTAACAGGCAGTTATTGAAAATTTATGAGTCTGTACTAAAAGGTAAGAACGACAGGCGCTGGCGTATTGAGCATGCGCAGATCGTAAATGAAAATGATTTTCATTTTTTTGCAGATAATAACATTGTTCCTTCGGTACAGCCTACACATGCTACCAGCGATATGTATTGGGCCGCACAAAGAATTGGTGATGAAAGAATGAAAGGGGCATATGCTTACAAACAATTACTGGAAACCAATGGCTGGCTTCCGCTGGGTACAGATTTCCCGGTGGAATACATCAGCCCGATGAAGACATTTTTTGCAGCGGTGATACGAAAAGACAGCAAAGGCTTTCCTGCAAACGGTTTTCAAATGGAATATGCTTTGACCCGTGAGCAGGCATTGCGGGGCATGACGATATGGGCAGCCAAAGCAGCTTTCCAGGAAAAAGAAAAAGGCAGCCTGGAAAAAGGGAAAGCAGCAGATTTCATTATGCTCGACAATGACCTGATGAAATGTGAGGAAGGAAAGATACTTGGTACAAAAGTTTTGGGCACCTGGGTGAATGGTATTAAAGTTCACTAATACTGTCACGCTGAGCTTGTCGAAGGTGGGGCTAAGAGTAATTATGCCGCTTCGACAAGCGCAGCGTGACAAAGCTTTAAAAAACCAAGGGTTATCAAAATGGTATCTACTTTAATCCTTATAAAATAATTTTCCTGATTCAGCTGCATAGCCTTTGAATTCCATTTGCTCACTGTATAGCCCGATGAGCTTAAAGTTTTTTACGCCATAATAATCAGGGAAATAAAATGCCGGGATAAAATCAAAAACCGGTGCTACGGTAAAAAACAGATCAGACCTTTTCTTTTCCCTACTCCACTGGAGCGTAGCTATACCATATTTATTGTTTTGTTTCAGCAATAAAAATTCATCTACCCTTGGCCTGCTGTGCTGGAGATTGTTCCTGGCGATCAGTTCATATTGAATGGGAACAACAGTTTCTCCTTTGATAGTAATAACGCCACATTTTCCGTTTTTGAAAACGGTGAGGAAGCTGCTGAAATTTCTTTTGTAAGGATAAGGCTTATCATAATTGTATTTTGAATCGGCCTCCGTTAATTCAATCTCGTAGGTAGATGTACTGCGTGCGGGTGTTTTATCTTTCAGGTTAAAATATTTTATATCTGCATAGATGGAATCATATTCCATTGGTATTACAGCAGAGCCATCTGCATTGATCACTCCCGCTTTTGTTTGCCCGTTTATTTTTTGCCATGCTAAAAACTGGCTGCCAAAATAAATAAGCGAATCATAACTGGCTGCGCTTAATTTATCTTCCTTCACAATGTAAAACTGTCCGCCGCTTTTTACAATTACAGGTTGGTATTGTGTAACCCCCTTCGGTTGGGTAAGAATAACTTTTCCGCCGGGCTCTAATTTCACCGGGTGCTTGTTTTCGTAACCCGTTAAATAATACAAAGTATCCTTTATAAGTATATGATAAGGATTGAATGACGGTTTAGTTGGCCTTTCGGTCTTGCTGCCCTCTTCCATAGGTATTGCAGGAGGATCACTGAAGCCGCCGGGGCCAATATCTACCATTTCAACCTGCTCTATGGCGTCTCTTTTTTGAGGAGTCGGGTTTGAAGGAGATGGAGCAGTCGTCAGCACAAATTTTCCGCTGGTATAATCCAGTACCTGTGTACTGCGAACAGCATTTTTATCGGTGATGTTGAATGCAATCTGTTTGTCTGAAATACGTCTTCTGTCACCTTCAATTTTAAAAGCATCTTTTACCAGCCATTCACTTATTTTTTGCTGATCGGCATCAAATACAAACATGCTATGTTTATCATCAAAATGTGATACAATAAATAAAATATAGCGGGCGGTTTTTTTATCCTTTGCGCTGAAGCCGGCGGTATCTACTTTTTGAATGCGCCTGAAATTATCTGGATACAGGTTTTTCCCTTCAAGGTTAAATAAGCAGTACAATCTTCTTTGGTTACCGTATTTTTTAAACTGCTCTTTTGTAAGGTCTTCACCACGGCCTTCATACTCGGTTACAATACATTTTTTGGCTACGATCTCGTAATCATCAAAAGGCTCGTCTTTTAAAATGATGGTATTTTGATGTATGAGTCCGCTGAGCTTTGTGGTGGTATTGCGGATAAAATGCCTGCCCGGTGATACTTCCAGTGTATCCTTTAATTGTATCTTTTTCCTGGTGCGGAACCAATTGTCCTCCATCCATTCTACATGATCAAATTGCGGGGTAACGGTTATTTTTCCATTTTCATCAGACAAGCCAAAAAGATTTCCTGAGCGGTAAGGGACCAACATTTTTTGAGCAGGACATACAAATGCCATCGCAAGCAATAAAAAGGTAAGCAGTGCTTTCATGTACCAAAGATAAGGGTTGGTAGAATTGGCAAAGGCTATTTCAGGGCTTGTTAATATCCACCAGCCCGTTTTTGATGGCGTACACGGCCAGGCCAACTCTTGTTTTTATATGCAGCTTTTCAAAAAGCGCATCCCTGTAACCATCTATGGTACGTGGGCTGACAAACATTTTATCAGCAATTTCCTTGTAAGTGAGTTCGGTGCAGCTGTATTTTAAAAAATCTTTTTCCCTTTCGCTTAAATGATTTGCTTTGTTTGATTCGCCGTTTTCATCCAGCTGGTTGATAGCATGAATAAGCTTGCCATTAACCAGGTCTGAATAATAGTACCCTTTATGCTCCAGGTCATGCAGCGCTGTTTTTAATTGCATGGGGTCGCTATCTTTGAGGATATAACCTTTGGCGCCGCATTTCAACATGTTGATGATCGCACTCTCATTGTCATACATGCTAAGCGCCAACACTTTTACGTCGGGGTAATTTTTTTTGATCCAGCGGCAGGTCTCAAAGCCATCCATTACCTGCATATTGATATCCAGCAGAACAATGTCCGGTAATTGTTCCGCATTTATTTTCTTGCAAAAATCATCACCATTATCTGCTTCAAAGAGAACGGTATGTCCGAGGCTTTTGATGAGCGCAGATAGCCCGTTGCGAAGCAACACGTGATCATCTACCAAAACTATAGCAGCCATATCAGGAGGGTTTATTTGCTGATTTTATAAGCACTTTTGTGCCTTTGCCCGGCTCTGATTCTATTGAAAAATAAGCATTGATCAGGTTGGCCCTGTTCTGCATGTTCTTCAAACCGATACCGGTTTGGGTTGCTTCGAGTAGGTTGGCGTTGAATCCTTCGCCATCATCAGCAATGGTAATACTGCAATGGGACGGCTGGTAATTGATATGGATATTGATATTTTTTGCTTTGCTGTGCTTCACAGCATTGTGCAGCGATTCCTGCACAATACGAAAGATAACCATTTCATGTTGGTTTTGCAATACGTAAGGGGTACCTTCTGTTGTTAAGTTTGTGTGCATCAACCCGGTATTCCGGATGATCTTTAGTTCGTTGTCGATGGCATCCTGTAAGCCAAGATCGGCGATCTTATCGCCATTAAGGCTGCGGCTAAGATCCCGCAGGTCGTTGATGGCTTTGCCAACGAGCAGAATGCTGCGCTCTATTTTTTCTTCTTTGCTGGCGCCGGTATCAAAGTCAAGGGTGTTTAAATTGAGCTTGGCAAGGCTAAGGGCCTGGCCTACGTTGTCGTGGATTTCCTGGGAGATGGTGCGGAGGGTTTGCTCCTGAATTTCGAGTTGGGTTTGCAGGAGTGATTGGGTATGCTGCGATTGCAGGAGTCGTTTCTCAATAATGTGTTTATTAAGTTTAACCCTGTACAGTCCAATGAATGCTACAATGAAAATACCCAGTAAAAGAAATCCTGCTGTTAAAAATAATATGGTGAAATTTAAATCTTCTCCTCTGGGTCCCATTTTGCTAATATTAA
>CAYOLS010000014.1:0-27786 GCA_964404845.1 uncultured Ferruginibacter sp.
AAAAAGCGGCCGGCACAATTGCTTCACTCGGCATGACGGCTACAGATTTTTTTGCACCGGCAGAAACATTGCTGCAAAGGATTATAGAAAAGCATTCGGCTAACCAGCTTGATCTTACCAACGAAAAAGAGCAGTTACAGGAACTCTACAAAAATATACAGGCCATTGCAAAAAAAGCCGACAGTACTTTGAAGCAGCACGTAGAAGCTTTGCATACGCAGGCCACTAAAAAGATCAGCCAGCTGGAGAAAAAAATATACAGGGCCGAAAAAAGAAAATTTGAGGCACAGCAAAGGCAGATCGCAGCTGTAAAAGAATTGCTTTATCCCGGCGGTACTTTGCAGGAAAGGGTTGATAATCTCTTGCCCTGGTATGCATTGCATGGCAGATCATTCATTGAATTGTTGTACAACAATTCTCTTGCACTGGAGCAGCAGTTTTGTTTGCTGGAATCAGAAGGGCATGGCTAAGTTTATGAACGTTCTTTCCCTTTTGGAAAAGAAATGTCAGCCTGAGCTTGTCGAAGGTGGATTGTATGGTGTATAATACCGACTTCGACAAGCTCAGCCTGACATCTGTTTATAGAATATCATTATCGCCTCAAACTATTTCTTTATTTATACCCTGGGATATTCAGCCCCAACACAATATTCCTGCTGGCTGTCATCAGGCCATTTGCGGTACTTACTTTTACAATTCCATTGCCACCACGGTTATCAAAATTTTTTCTTGCAGCTGCTGTAAGGATCGGGTCATCATCAAAATGAAAATCATCTATCCAGTATTCATTTTTACCAGGCTCCTTTATGGTAATATGAATATGTTCAGGATTGTTCCTTCCGGGATAAGCACCGGGGCGTATCGTTAAAAAACTGTATTCTCCTTTTTCATTTGTCTTCAGCCAGCCCCGCAAATAACCATGGCGACGATCCCAGCCTGTTTCGTTTCCTTTTGTTGAATAAATACCTTCTGCATTGGTATGATACAGGTATAGTATCACATTGGCAGCCGGCGTTTTTCTATCGGCCTTAAATACTTTACCGGTCACCAATAGCTTACTGCCCTTTTCGTAGTAACCGGGAAGTGTATCAAAAGCAGGCAACTGTTCAAAAGGGGTTTTGTTTTCGTAGATCGCTTCGCAGCCTTCGCATGCGCCGCCCACATGCTGTGGCTGGCTGCAGGCTGAAAAAGCAACAAGCAAAAATGCAGTAAGAAAAAAATAAAATTTCATGGCTAAACTTTTACCAAACCTACGCTGTGGAAATTCCCCGGGCAATTTGATTACACGAACAGAATCATTAACTTGACGAAAGGAATAATGGCCGCTTTGTCAAGGAAATGTTGCATTTGCTGTAAGTCGTTCAACTGCCGGTCTGTTGTTCTTTTATTTTGTGCTATGATCCAGTCGTCATTTTTTAAAAAGTACAGGCTACACCTCGGCATATTCTGGCTGCTGCTTTTTGCCGTATGGTATTTCCTCCGGGCAGATGGTTATACCAGCAACGGTATGGCTTTTAAGGTAACGTTTATAAAAGTAATAGACCTTGCGCTCATGGTCAGCATTTGTAACTATGTGCTCATTCCAAAGCTGCTCTACAAAAAAAGATATGTGCTTTTTACCTTTTGTTTTATTGTGATGGTACTGCTCAGTAGCTTAATGAAAATGAACATACTGGGGCATGTAATGAACAATAGTTTTTTGCTGAACTGGAATTCGGGATGGAAAATGAAAATTTATGATAACATTATACCACATTTCTTTTTGGTGATCGCAGGCGCAGCCATCAAGCTGATGATCGACTACACTGCAATGCAAAAAAGAATGACCGATATGGCAAAGGAAAAGGCCGAAGCAGAACTGGAATTTTTAAAGCAACAGATCAACCCGCATTTTTTATTCAATTCACTTAATACGGTTTATTTCCAGATTGACAGGTCGAATACCGAAGCAAGGCAAACACTACACCAGTTCAGCGAAATGCTGCGCTACCAGCTGTATGAAACCAAAGGGGCAGCTATTCCTGTAGATAAGGAAATTAAATACCTGGAAGATTATGTAGCCTTGCAAAAGCTGCGCAAAGACGACCAGTACAAAGTGAGCCTTACGATCGCTGATAATGTAAAAGGATTTTTGATAGAACCCTTTTTATTGATCCCTTTTGTAGAAAATTGTTTTAAACATATTTCTCATTACAGCGACAGGGAAAACTTTATCGTCATCAACATAAAATATGAGAACGGAATATTTGTTTTCAATTCATATAATTCCATTGAAGGAAATACAAGAACAGAAAACAGGACAGGTATCGGCCTTGCGAATGTTAAACGTAGGTTGGAATTGCTTTATCCCGGCAAACATGAGCTTGTCATTCAAAAAGAAGAGCGACAATATTCCCTGCAGTTACAGCTAAAAATAAACGACCATGGATAACACTCAAAATATCCGCTGCATTATTATTGACGATGAACCTGTTGCCCGCAAAGGCATCAGGGAATACATCAATGATGTGGATTTCCTGGAATTGACAGGAGAGTTTGACAGCCCACTCAAAGTTGCCACACTTATCAGTAGCGGGGAAGTGGATCTCTTGTTTATGGACATAGAAATGCCCAAAATAACCGGCATCGATTTTTTCAAAACCCTGCAACATGCGCCGCCTGTTATTTTTATTACTGCTTACCCGCAGTATGCTTTGGAAGGGTTTGATCTCAACGCATTGGACTATCTCGTAAAACCTGTTTCCTTCGATCGCTTTTTAAAAGCTGCTATGAAGGCAAAAGAATTTTATGAACTGCGACGGCAAAACAAAGAAGCGCAGGTAGCGTCGGCAGGTGAAGGATACTTTTTTATTAAGGCTGATAACAAGCTGATCAAAATAGCGCATGACGATATTTTATATGCAGAAGCTTTGCAGAATTACGTGGCTGTTCAAACTAAGCAAAAAAAATACATCAGCTATCTCACTTTTAAAGCAGTAGAGGAATATTTACCCGCTGCACGTTTTATAAAAACGCATAAATCTTTTTTAGTGGCTGCTGATAAGATTGATAGTATTGATGGGAATGATATCAGCATTGGTGGGTTTCATGTGCCTATTAGCAGGAATTTGAAAGAGGAGGTTATGGAAAGGTTGTTGAAAGGGAAGTTTTTGAAGAGGTAAAATTTGTCTTCATAGTGGCTATTAACAAATATGTTAGTTTCTAATCGCTCCACTCCCGCTGGGGAGCGTAACTGTTTTGTCGCTCCACCCGCTTCTATGTTTTAATATGCTGCGCATTAAAACATTTGCTACGCAACCGAACCTGCTGAGGCTCCGCCACAGTTACTGTTAAATTTGTTAGAGTGGCCTCACTAATATTGTAAACATCTTCCTATCTCAGCTCAGCATTGAAAAACAAATGCTGAGTTCACAGTAGCACAACTGTACCACATAGCTACTTCCGACAAAGGGGCTGTAATCCTTTGTCGGGCTCCTTTTTTGGTTCTTTTTTGGAGAAGCAAAAAAGAACGTATTAAAATTGCGCATGCAACAACATCCTTTTAAACGGATAAAATACGGGCCTATTTTTAAACTCTTTTCCTAATCTTTCTTTATAAGTTTCAACAAACAATTCCTTACTATCATCATCTAATCTTTCCACATACGGTATCAGCGCCGTTCCTGAAACCCAATTGTATAAGGTATTTATATCCGGCAATATCAGCGGGTATATTTTTTCAAAAGCAGTTATAGTTACAGCGCCGTTCCCAAATAAAATTTCCGCATAGCGGTCAATATCCAGCACCGGCGATATTCTTTTAAAATCCTTCAGCTGTTGTTTAAACGGCGCTTCATCTGCCAGCTCATTTAAAATAATATTGGTCTTGTTATGGTGCTGCGCCGGCATTTGTATCGCTAACTGCCCGCCTTTATTAAGACTGGCGATTATCTTGGGAAATATTGTTTCATGATCATTTATCCACTGGATGGCAGCGTTGGAAAATACCAGGTCGAATTTTTCATCGCTTTGCAATTGCGCTTCTACGGTCTTTATTTCAAAATGCAAACGCTCATTTTCCATTGTAGCAGCATTCGCTAACATTTCCGCAGAAAAATCAATGCCTGTTACTGTAGCGCCGGGAAGTTTGTCACAAAGTGTTTTGGTAAGTTCGCCTGTGCCGCAGCCCAGGTCGATCACTTTCATGTTTTCAACGGGCTTTATCAGTGCCAGCAGGTCATAGAAAGGAGCAGCCCTTTCAGATTTGAATTTGTTGTAGATATCGGGATTCCATGCCATAAGCAAAGATATGAATTGAAGAAGTAGACGTATGTTATTCTATATCAAAATCAAATAATTTCTTCGGATGTACATCCAGTCCTTTCGCTAACTCTAGTAATGTTAGTATTGTAAAATTCCTTTCTCCCTTTTCAATCTTTGCAATATCACTATGATCAACATCACATTGAGCAGCGAGTTGTCTTAGGCTTAGTTTCTTTTTTGTGCGTAAAGCTTTTATATTATCACCCAGTCTGTTTAAAACATCAGCAGTTTTCGTGGTAGCCATAGATGTACATTTAGTTAATGCAAAAGTTCAAAGAAGTTTTATAAATATTTGTGGGTAATATTTCCTACTTATTATTTTTTATTTATCTTTGCTTTATCGATTTCTCAAAGGTAAGCAGCCTATACATCTCCTACACAGGTACATCCGACCATTACTTACCGCATTATTTTTTAATCTGTTAAAATGATACCTTATGTGCGAGCCCATCAATACCGAACCTTTCTTTCAGCCTGTTGCCCTGCCACAGCAACTGATCCTGCTTTTTGAACGCATGCAGGAACTGGCTGCCAAACCCTCCGGCCAGAAGGCTGCGCTTGCCGTGGTACAGGAATACTACAGTTTCTTTGGCCCTGCCGGCATGCGTAAAGATATGTGGCAATTATACAGCGCCGCCATGTGCAACCGGCATTTGCCCGGCCTGCAGGAGAGTGATGAGCGCTATAATCTTTTGTTCTTCTACGAGTTCACGCTTATGTTGCTGGATGCAGTGTACCTGCTTCACTGCAACGGGCACCCTGGTAAATTACAGTAAGCCGGCTGCCCGCTCATCCAAAATATTTCCTGCAGTACCTTATATTTTTATCTTTGCCGCTCACGACGCTGACAATGTTTATGAGATCGATCTTATTAACTGTATTTATTGCATGTATCGCTGTTGCGCAGCTTAATGCGCAGCAAAGCACAAAAGCTGTTTATTTACTGAATGAAGAAACCAAACTGCCAGTAACGGCAGCCGTGGTTACGGGGTCTAATGAAAGCTTCAGCCGCCTGAGTGATGAAACAGGTAAAGTAAACCTTGCATCATTACAATCGGCAACGATCAATATCAGCTCCGTAGGGTATATCAATAAAACAATTGCATTGTCAGCTATTCCACCTGATGGAAAAATATGGCTGAAGCCAACCATTACTTCGCTGGAAGCTATTAAAGTAAATGCCGCATCCCGTACCGGTATCTTTCATACTATCAGCGACCTTGATATTCATCTTCGCCCCATCATTAATTCGCAGGAAGTGCTGCGCATTGTACCCGGGTTGTTCATGGGCCAACACGCCGGAGGCGGAAAGGCAGAGCAAATATTTTTGCGGGGCTTTGATATTGATCATGGCACTGACATACAGATCAATGTAGACGGCATGCCGGTGAATATGGTAAGTCATGCACATGGACAAGGATATGCCGATCTGCACTTTGTAATACCGGAACTGATAGAAAAAGTGAATTTTAATAAAGGCCCTTATTTTGCCGACAAAGGAAACTTTGCAACAGCTGGATTTGTAGAATTTAGAACAAAAGATTACCTCGAAAATAGTTTTCTAAAAGTTGAAGGCGGGCAATTCAATACATATCGTGCAGTGGCAGGGATTAATTTACTGAACAAAGCAGCACGCAGTAAAAATCAAAGTCTTTATTTTGGTGGTGAAGCTTCTTATACCAAAGGCTATTTCGACAGTCCGCAGGATTTTAACCGCTTTAATAGCTTGCTGAAATATCATGGAAAAATAAGCCCACGATCATCTTTCACTTCTTATATTTCGGGCTTTACAAGTAAATGGGATGCCAGCGGGCAAATACCAGACAGGGCAGTGGAAGACGGCTCCATCGGCTGGTACGGTGCGATCGACGATACAGAAGGTGGTAAAACGAGCCGATACAATTTCAATAATACACTCATCACTAATTTTGATAATGGCCTGCGCTGGAAAAATCAATTGTACTACAGCCGTTATTTATTTGAGCTGTATTCCAATTTTACTTTCTTCTTAGAAAATCCTGTTGACGGAGACCAGATAAAACAAAAAGAAGCGAGGAATCTTGCAGGTTTTAATTCTACCATTGAAAAAGAGCATAGCCTTGGTAAAAAGAAAGCATGGTTCCAGGCAGGTTTGCAGTCAAGGTTTGACCAGACAAAAAATTCTGAGCTGAGCAATACCAAGAACAGGAATGAAGTGTTGAATCCTATCATGAATGGTGATGTCAATGAAATGAATGTTGCTTTGTTTGCAGAAGAAAAAATAAAGCTGAATAAGCAGCTGGATATTACAGTAGGATTACGTGCCGATTATTTTGCCAACAAATACAAAGATCATTTGCTTGGTCAAACATTGTCTTCCAAATCATTTATTGCAAGTCCCAAGCTCAACCTGAACTACAAGCTGAATAATAAAATACAATTGTATTGGTACAACGGGCAGGGCTTTCACAGCAATGATACAAGAGTGGCGGTACAACAGAACGGTAAGGAAGTAGTGACACCGGCCTGGGGCAGCGATATCGGCGGTATTTTCAAGCTGGGTAAAAAAGCGATCTTTCAAACTGCTGTCTGGTACCTGTGGCTGAAGCAGGAGTTTGTGTATGTAGGCGATGCAGGCGTAGTAGAGCCAGGTGGTAAAACACAACGTATGGGCTGGGATGCATCGCTGCGCTACGAGATCATTCCATCATTGTATGCCGATATTGACCTGAACTATACTGATCCCCGTGCATTGAATGTTCCGAAAGCAGAAAACAATTTACCACTTGCTCCGAAATTCACCAGTACAGGCGGTTTTACTTACCGCAAGGCAACAGGCTGGAACGGAAGTCTGCGTTACAGGTGGATGGGAGACAGGCCGGCGAATGAAGACAACAGCGTAAAAGCCAAAGGATATTTTATCTGCGATGCTGCTGTGAACTATACCAAAAAGAAATGGGAAGCAGGTATATCTATCCAGAATATTTTTAACAGCAAATGGAAAGAGACACAATTTGATACCGAGAGCCGTTTGCAAAATGAGCCAGGCCCGGTGAGTGAGATACACTTTACACCCGGCACGCCGTTTTTTGCAAGAGCAAGCTTTACACTATTCTTTTAAAACTTGAATGGATAAATAAAAGGGTTTGTAGCGGTACAAACCCTTTTTATGTTATTTTATGGCTTTGGCAAGATAACCTTTCGGATCTGCCACAAATAATCTTTTGCATTCTGCCGAGCAAAATCCATATACTTTATCGTGATAGACAGCAGTATCGGTAATGCCAGCGCTTACAGGCATATAACAAACAGGATCTCGTTTGTCATCTGTTTGAATGCCGGTTAATTTATTTTCGCCGGCAGACATGCTATGTGTCGTTGTTGCCGCCTGTTTTGAATTAAACGGAACAGAAAGCTGCAAAGTTTCCCAAAGAATATGGATGCTGCCTGTTCCTTCGCCATGAGATTTTATTTCGTAGGTCAACCTTTGTACAGTGTCTTTTAACAATGAAGGATTGACATCTATCCGCAGCACATCCTCTTCCGGCTTATAATCATCAGCAAGGTGCTGGTCAAAATTTTTGTTTAAAATAAACACCCATTTGTCTCTGCCGGGTATGGTAAAAATGGCATAAGTGCCCGCAGGTATATTTTTATTGCCAAAGCTGATGTCTTTGTTAAAGCTGATTTTGGTTGCGCTGTGCGCACCTGTAACCCATACCTGGCCATAAGGAACAAGCCCGCCCCAGATGACCCTGCCACGTACGCCGGGAGAGTAGTAGATGATTTCTATATTGTTGCCGGCAATATTTTGTTTAGAGCTGCGTGCTACGCTCGTTCGCATGGTATCCGGCTGAAGCTTATTATTTACAGCGGCAGCATATTTTTCACCAGAACTGACCTCGCTGGTTACGGTTGTAGCAGCCGCTGCTTTTTTTTCGTTCGAATTGCAGGCTGCTGTCAAAACCGCTACTGCAAAAAGAAAAGCTATTGTTTTCATTGTATTGTGTTTGTGTTTCATTTAACTGATGCTGTAGCATTGGTTAAAGCATTTGGTTTTTACTATTCCTCTTTCCTGCATTCACCGGAAATTTTGTGAAAGGTATCGTGCGCCGATGTGATGATCTTCTTTAAATGACCATCAGCCATTTTTTGTTTTACTGCCATGCTGATATGCTGGCATTGCATTACCAGTTCTTTTAATGCAGCTTTTGTTTGTGCCTGCTTAAAGTTTGCCGGAATGGGAGAAGCCTTCCAGGCTTTAGCCGCTATGTAAAGACTGTCTGCCTTTTGTTTTAACGGTGCAAGATTACCTTCTTCTGCCGGGTGAAAGGTAGCAGACATAAGACTATGGAATTTTTCCATTTGCGCCCAGGTGGTGGTTGCTTTTTGTGCAAATGTGCAGGTGAACAATAAAAGGCATACAATTGATAACTGAATTTTTTTCATTGAATTAGTTTTTTTGCGTTAATAATTAATCAGGCTACCGTTAGGGTTAATACTATTTTATGGTTGTTAAAATGCTACTGCTATATGTATCATAGCTTTATTGCCAGCCTTTACTATGCCGGTAGCCAGATTTTGTTTCAGTGGCATTTGCCAGTTAAATCCGAGCATTATTTTCTTGTATATGTATTCAGTGCCGATGGTTCCCATCATTCCATAGCCACCGGAAGCAGTTGCTTCCAGTTTTTTGTCCATATCTTTTTGTGAGCTTTCATACAGCATACCTGCATTGGGTGCGATATTGCTTTTATTACCCAACCTGAATTTGTGATACAGCTGTGTACTCAGGCTGAATTTGTTGCCATAGCTGTATTCATATTTGTTGCCTGTATTTATTTTGTAGCCGGAGTTTATGTTCAGGCCAAGGTCCTGCAGGCGGATATCGTACATGGCCTGAAGCATAATATCTGTGCTTCCTGTGCCTAGCTGGAAAAGATTGGTGTTTTGCTGGCTGCCTGATTTGTCGCTATTCTTATACTGTCCGGAAGGCAGCTTAATGCCGCCACCAATCCAAAGGCTCTGTACCAGCAATTTTGAGCCGCCAACAGGGGATTTTTTATCGAACGCATTGTAAAATCCTGAAAGGGAAATATCGCCCAGCCCATTTTTTGTACGGGTAATACCCTGGTTGGTCTTTTCAGCAAAAATATAAGGAGCAGTAATCATCAGTCTTACCTTTTTACTCAGGTTCCAGCCGACCCATAACTCTGCTGTATGAAAATTTTCCCGGGTAGTAAGGTAAGTAGCAGAGCCGCCAATACCAACATGGGATTGCAGGCTGTTGTACCGGTAACGTAACCCTATGATCCTTTTGTTAAAATCAGGCAGCAGACCAATATAATTGCCGCCTACACCACAACCGCAGATATCGCATGCATTGATTGTATTGCCATACAACAGCAGCATTGTTATTATGAGAAATGATTTCATAAGTTTTTTTTTATTGTTCAGAAAATCTCGGATCTGTTATGAAAGACCGGTCATTGAGTGTTTGGAGAAATGCAAGCAGCTTTATTCTTTCGGCTGCGCTTAACGGAATACCTGTTCCACCCCCGTTTATAAATACTGGATCAAGATTGGGCGTATGCTGTACCTGCGTTGCATAGTGTTCGAATACAGCATCGAGTGTAAAAAATCTTCCGTCGTGCATATAAGGCGCTGTGTAGGCAAGGTTACGCAAGCTCGGTACTTTGAATTTGTACCTGTCCGTATCGTTTTGAGTGATCATGTAGCGCCCTTCATCGTTAATGCTGCTGATGCTTAACCCGTTGTTCCTGAAGGAATGATCTGTAAACAAAGGTTCTGTATGGCAGCTGTTGCATTTTTGTTTGAAGATGGTATAACCTTCTGTCTCAGCTGCTGTAAAATGTATGCCTGGTTCCAGCCGCATCACACTATCGTATTTGCTGTTGCTGCTTACGCACATTACCATGAACTGTGATAAGGCTTTCAGGAAATTGTTGGTGCTGATCTCTGCTGATCCAAATGCTTTTTTGAACAATGCAGGATACACCGGAGAGTTACGCAGTTTGTTCAATACATTCGGCATGGTCTCATCCATTTCCACATGATTGGTGATGGGCGCTATTGACTGCAGATCAAGGTCAGCAATGCCACCATCCCACATAAAGCTGTTGTTCCACGCAAGGTTCATGATCGGCGGAGAATTACGTGTCCCCATTCTGTCGTTAATGCCATGACTCACCGTATGCCCGTGATGTGTAAAGGCAGAAGTTTGAATATGACAGCTTCCGCAACTGATGGTATTGTTGGCGGAAAGGAGGGTTTCGTAAAATAATTTCCTGCCTAATTCAAAACCTTCCTTTGTAACCGGGTTGGTTGCCAAATGATAAGCAGGTGCAGGAAAATTTACAGGCTTTTGAAAGCCTGTAAATATTTCAGCAACATCCTTTTCGCAGGCGTATAGTGTGCTCAATAAAATGAACACAGCCAGCCAATGTTTTTTGCTCATAAAAATTAATTTTCTGTATGATCATGGGTAAACATATTGGCATAGTTGTTTGCCAGCGGTGTTCCGGCAGCAGGAGAGTGGATCATGGCAATTGTTGCAAAGCTGAAATTTGTGATACCGTTTAATATCTTCAGTGCATCTGCCATCAGGTGTATATTGGTGGTTTTGCTTTGCAAAACTTTAGGCGTGCCTCTTGCAGTGAGATCAAGGCTGATGGTTTTAAGATTGTTGGGAGTAGGAGCACTGTAGCCTCCGAAGCCGCCACAGTGGTACATGAACATGTGATCGGCAGTGGCAACAGCCGGAGAAGTGCCTTCTAACTTCAGGAAGATATAACCGCTGTTCCATCCCCAGTACATTTCACTTGCAGCTGCGCCAGGATCCAATACGCCGGTGCGTTTGCTCAGATCCATGGTGTTGCGCAGGCTGTCAACCCCCAGCACAAAGCTGATGCGGGTATATTCTCCTTCAGGTACTGATAAATTTGCTTTGCCGGTGATGCCTTCTTCAATCAGAAAATAACTGCTATCCTGCGGCACGGTATATACCGAACCATCGGCAGCGGTTAATTTAAAATTGCTGACGTAGTATTTCATTTTGGATATTTTAAATGATTCGCCGGATGCATTGGTATAGTTAGCTGTATTTAACTGGAGATCTGCGGTGCCAACAATATTGTCAAACTCTACAGTAAGCGCTCCTTTGACATTGCTGTTATAGGTTGGGTCGTCTTTTTTACAGGAAGAAAATAACGATAGCGTTATTGCGCTGAAAAATAAAATACGTTTCATATTTATAGATTTAAATTGTTCATGATGGTATATGTGCATAGGATGCCCTTCAAAGTATACGATGCTTTGATTGCCCCTTTCTTGCTTTTTGCAAGAAGGATAGTTACATGAAGACATACTGATGCTATCTGTCGCTTATGACAGGAAATGTAGCAATAGCCTGCTTTTTAGGCTTTTACAATAAATGTAACCTTAAGCGGAAGGTGGGTGAAAGACCGAACGGGGCATTTGAATTTCATTTCCATCATTGATGATGAAAAAGCGATTGGATATAAATTCGAAATAATTAGCCGGGACAGACTGTGTGTAAAACGATTTTGAAGATACCAGCTCTACTTTGCTGTTCATTTTATTTTCCTGGTCTTTCTGCTCTTTCTTTTCTTCTTCCAGTATCTTTTTCATTACCTGGCATTTACCATTACAATTCATTTTAGGACGGTTCTTGTTTACACAATTTCTTGCATAGTCCGCTGTGTTGAAAAAGTAATCAAGCCTAATAAAGGGAGCACTGAACGTTTGTACAACAAACGCTAAAAACAACATCGTAGCAGTTATTTTTTTCAGCATTGCCGCAAAGGTAACGCAAATACAAACTGCTTAAATACAGTGCAGGAATTATTTTTTGATCTTTGAAATGCTTGCGCCGGAGAATTTGGATGGCTTTTCCAGGTCTTTGATAGCGAGATCAACAGCAGCTTTCAGCAGGTCTTTTACCTTTTTATTCCTGTAGTCGGCAGGCTTGCTTACGGGTATATGCCTGATGAGATTACCGGTGCCTTGCAATAGTTGATGTGGGTCATTCAGCAGAGTGCCTTTATTGAATCCAAAGTTCAGGTGATTGGTATAGATGGGGATCATGCAGAATGCATCGGTTAATTTATCCGATAATGAAAAGACAGTGGTCAATGCATGCGTATGATATAATAGCTCGTTGCAATTTGGATAAGCATCGAGCACAAATGCTCTCAGGTCTTTGAACAATTCAATTACTTCTTTTTCTTTTAATTCAAGCAGGAATAAAAAGTCTGCATGTATGGGTTTGGTCTTTAGCATTTTTCCTGGATTGTTGCTCATGAAGTTAATCAATTAAAGCAATGCAAGCCTAATAGTGCCTGTTCGCTTTTGAGTAATAGAACTGTCAACCTGAGCTTGTAGAAGGTGGGTTCGTACGTTATATAACCCGACTTCGACAAGCTCAGCCTGGCATTTTTTAAACCGATCCGCTACTCTAAATTCTGTATCAATGCTGTTTTAGCACCTTTTAATAGACGATACACCCCGTTGGTTAACTATTATTCTTCTGCAGGGCGTGCTGCAACTACTTTTACACCTAATTTAAAAATTATGAAAAAGTTCAGTGTTTTCCTGCTGGTATTTTATTGCTCTATTTTTTTGAGCAGTTGTGATACCGCTACGCCACAGAAATATTTTGATGTTGCAGTACTCAATACTAACCGCATTGTAGGATTTGCCGGAACCATGTTATCCCGTGAATTGGAAACTCCATCTGTGAAAGCAGATGAGAAGGGTCAGACAATGCCAATGAAAAGACAGGAAGTGATTGACAATCATATCCGGTTTGCAGAAGAAATACTGGATAAGCTGGATGGGTTCGGGAAAAATGAAGATGCCGCGGCAATTGTGAACAGCTCAAAAGCCTTGTACAGCTTTATGTTGCCTGTTTATAAAAAAGAATACACAGAACTAGCTATGCTTTATGATGAGTCTGCCCCTAAAGAAAAAACTGCTGCATTGGATGCACAGATAAAAGAGCAGTATGGGCCAAAATTTGAGGCACTGTACAATGACCTTATCAGCAAAGGAAAATTGTATGCGGCGAAACATAATATACCGGTTAACTGGGCGGAGTAGGGGAATAAATATTCAAGAAGTTCAAGGTTTAAAAAGGTTTAAAGTTTAAAAATTACAGGATGAAACAAAGCAGGTTCTTTTTAATGGTATTGATGATAACATGTTTTTCTTTTGGCAGTTTTGGCCAGGAAAAAAGTCCTGTTGACTATTTAGGCGTTCCGGGTCCATTATCGTTTGATGCGAAAGCTTATCAACTGGCGTGGAGCGCACATCCTTCTGAAAATTATTATAAGCAGGAATATGTAGTGAAAGGAGACAATGTTGCTAAATACCAGTCAATGATGCTGCTGGAAGTAGCGATCGCCGATGCTACGATAAAAGACATTGTGAGTGATAAGATCGCTGAACTTAAAAGGATGAAAACGTCCAACCCGGTAGTGAATTACGAGATGTTTGAAAAGAACGGCGAATATATACTTGATTTTTTATTGAGCGCCAATTCACCCGATGGCAAAACAATACATATTCTGGAGAGAAATGTGTATCGCTATAAAGCATACACAGGTAAGGATGGTAAAAAAGGAGTGGTGCTGTTTGCGATAAGCACAAGGGCTTATGGTGAGGAGTCTGATAAATTCCTGCTGAACCTTAAAGCTACCAGGAGCAAGCTGGTAAATGCGATCGCTAAGTTCAGCTTTCCTGCAATTGTTGTAAAAAATAGGTAGTGTTTCAATTTGAAAATACTGTCAGTCCCGATAACTATCACGATTTACGAAGCCGGTATCAGAACATAAATAAACGCCGCCTTCGACAAGCTCAGGCTGACATCTCTTTATATTAAGACTTCAAACTGAAACACTATCAAAAAGAATGAGCAGGTTATTATTTTGAGACCCTCTCTGCCATAGTTATTACATCGTTCTCCATTTCTGTTTTATATGCCGCTAATTTATTGGCAATATTTTCATTGGAGCTTCCCAATATCTGCGCAGCTAATATGCCTGCATTTTTTGCAGCATTCAGCGCTACGGTTGCTACCGGTACACCATTGGGCATTTGAAGAATAGAAAGCACAGAATCCCAGCCATCAATGGAATTAGAAGACTTAACCGGCACCCCAATAACAGGAAGCGTAGTGTAAGCCGCCACCATACCGGGCAAATGTGCAGCGCCGCCGGCTCCCGCAATGATCACTTTAATGCCTTTACCTTTTGCTTCTGTGGCATAGGTGCGCATACGGTCGGGTGTGCGGTGTGCAGAAACGATGGTGAGCTCAAACGGCACTTCAAATTTTGTAAGAATATCAGCAGCAGCCTGCATAACAGGCAGATCGCTTTCGCTTCCCATGATAATGCCAACGGTAGGGGTCATGTGTTACAGGTTAAGTGTGGTGCAAAGGTACGAATAGACCATAGACCATAGTCCATAGGGGAGAAAAAAAACAGGTGGTCTATTCAAATATGGTGTGAGCTTCAACAGAAGATAAGTGTAACAATTTTAATGCTGGTCTGCGGTCTATGGACCATAGTCCATAGAAGAGTAAAAGGTAAGGGGCTGCATGAAAAACAGGTTGGATGCTTCAATAGCCAATAACAGCAACAGCATTAACGCTGGTCTATGGTCCATGGACTATCGACCATGGTCTGCCATTACCTCACCAGATCCCCCTTCAACCTCAGCAATTCTGTTTCCGCAACCTTTGTATTATAACGGGCAGCGATGAGCCGGTTGTAAGATTCTTCCAGGCTTTGCTGCGCTTGTCTTAATTCTACCCAGGTGGTAATACCAAGACGAAGCCTTTCGCTGGCAATGAATACGTTTTCTTTGGCAAGTAAAATATTCTCTTCTTCTAATGCAAGCGTTTTCTTTTGCAGCTCGTAATCTTTGTATGCCACGCTGATAGCGGTATTGGTGCGCCAGCGCTGGTAATTGTACAAAGTGGTCTGGTAATCCACATCCAGCTGAGCCACTTTTATCTGCCTTCTTACATTGAATCCATTGAACAAAGGAATGGTGGCAGAAACACCATAGTTAAAACCTGCGTTCCTGTTCAGCAAAGTACTGAAGTTGTTTACTACTTCGTTGTTAATGGTACGGTTAAAATTATAAGCGCTGTTGAATGAAACAGTAGGCCAACGATCTGCTTTCGCTTCTTTTAAAGTAAGCTGGGCAATTTTAATATTTTGTTTAGCCAATAATATTTCGGGGCTGCCTAGTTCTGCCTGCGCCATGATGTCTGCAACTACCAGGCTGTTATCAAATGGAATGCTGTCGGCCACTTCATATCTTGTTTCCTGTGCCATTACCATTAACTGGTTGAGCTGGTCTTTCAGTTGTTCAATTACTGTTTGCTGTGTTAGCCTTGCTGCTCTTTGTGCATTCAGGTCTACCTTGGCCTGCAGCAATGCAGGTTTTGCACCGAGGCCAACGATCAATCTTTTTTCTGCCTGCTCTACCAGTGTTTCGTTCAGCTGCATTTGTTCTTCAATGGCTTTGAGTTGCTGCTTCTGGCGGACAATGTTGAAATAAGTTTTTATCACATCAGATACTGTAGTTACCACCTGGTTGCGGACAGCGATTTCGCCGAGGGAAAGAATTTCCTGCAATTTATCCCTGGTGGCAAACATTTTAAAACCATCAAAAATGGTCCAGTTGAGGTTAATACTGCTTTGCAGGTTATGTGAGCGAACACCTTTACGGTTTCTTTCAGAACCGTCAGCCAGCTTTTGTTTAATGTTGTTGTTGTTATATACCAATCCCGCCTGTGCATTGACCCTTGGCAAGAAAGCAGCGTATGCATAGCTGTTGTTCAACGCTGCCAGCACTGAATCATTTCTTATGAGCCTGATATCATAATTGTTTTGCAGGGCAGCAGCAACGGCCTGTTCAACGGTCAGTATTTCCTGGCTGCGGGCAGCGTTGGTACACAATAAAAATGATCCTATAAAAGCAATAAATAATTTCATTATCCTTCAGTTGTATTTTCACCTGCTTCATCAGCCGGCTTTTCTTGTTCGGTGTTTTCTTTATTTTCAATTTCGTCCAGCTTGCTTTTTCTCTTTTTCGTAGAGAGGAAAGAGTAAATAGCAGGCACTACCAATAGGGTAAATATTAAAGAGAACATGATACCGCCTACGATAACAATGCCCAATGGTATACGGCTGGTAGCGGCATCGCCTAATGATAAGGCGAGTGGCAAAGCCCCCAATGCCATTGCAAGGCTGGTCATTAAGATCGGGCGGAAGCGTGCTACAGCAGCATCTACTACGGCTTTTACTTTTGGTTCTCCCTGTAATTGTTTTTGATTGGCAAATTCCACGATAAGGATACCGTTCTTTGTTACAAGGCCGATCAGCATGATCATACCGATCTGCGAGAATATATTGATGGTTTGTCCGAATATCCAGAGTGATATCAATGCACCGGCAAATGCCAGTGGTACTGTTACAATAATGGTAAATGGATCAATGAAACTTTCGAATTGCGCTGCCAGTACGAGGTAAATCAAACCGATGGCAAGCAATAATGCGAACATAGTATTGCCTGCGCTTTCTTCATAGTCTCTTGATGTGCCGGATAATGCGGTGCTGAAACTATCATCCAGCACAGTATCTGCAATAGCCCTGATCTCTTTAATGCCATCACCAACTGTTTTGCCATCGGCAAGGTTACTGCTGATGGTGGCAGAGCGGTAACGGTTAAAGTGATACAGTGTAGGAGGTGTTACATCTTCCGTAATATCCAGCAGGTTGATGAGCGAAATAGATTCACCACGGTTGTTGGTAACATACAACGTTTTAAGATCATTGGGATCATCCCTGTTGATCCTTTCTACCTGGCCGAGCACAGAATATTGTTTGCCTTCCTTGGTGAAATAACCCATACGCTGGTTACTCAAAGCGAGCTGCAACGTTTGAGAAATATCCTGTACGCTTACACCGAGCTCGCTTGCTTTCAAACGATTGATGTTGATACGTATTTCCGGTTTGTTGAATTTAAGATCGGCATCAGGGCCCTGCAATACAGTGCTTTTGTTTGCTGCGTCCAGCATACGGGGTAATGCCTGTTTTAATTTTTCGTTGTTGGTATTCTGTATAACGAATTGTATCGGCTGGCTGCTTCTTCTTGTAACCTGTATGGTTTGATCCTGTATGGCAGAAGCACGGCCATCATTGAAGCGGGGCATTTTTTTATTGATCCAGCTTACAATTTCCTGCTGACTTCTTTTCCTGTCTTTTGGGTCGGTCAGCACCACTCTTACAAAACCTGAGTTGGCAGCGCCGCTCGCAAAGCCGGGGGCCGTCATACTCGTTAAATATTTTTTCTCGCCCAGTGAATCCACTAAGAAGGTTACCAGCTTATCCATGTATTGGTCCATGGCATCATAAGATGTTCCTTCCGGTGCTGTTACTTGTAAACGGAATGCGCTTTTATCTTCCATCGGGGCAAGCTCTGCAGGGAGACTGCTCCATAAAAAATAAATGATAAAAAAGCAGGCAGCTACAATGCCTATCGCCGTACCCCTGATCTTCATGAAGCCATTCAATATTTTTCTGTAACCATTTTCCATCCCGTTAAAAAACGGCTCTGTTTTTACATAAAATTTTGAATGCTTAAAAACTTTACGGCTTAAGTAAACGTTCAGTACCGGAGTAAGTGTTAATGATACAAATGCAGAGATCAGTACAGCACCTGCCACTACGATACCAAACTCACGGAACAATCTTCCTGTAAAACCTTCGAGGAAAACGATGGGTAAGAATACTACTGCCAGTGTGATAGAAGTAGCGATTACAGCAAAATAAATTTCTTTGGAACCTTCTTTAGCGGCCATCCACTTGGGCATGCCGTGTTCCATTTTTTTATAAATGTTTTCCGTTACCACGATACCATCATCCACCACAAGTCCTGTTGCCAGTACGATCGCCAGCAATGTCAGTACATTTATACTAAAGCCGAAAAGGTACATGATAAAGAAGGCACCGATGAGTGAAATAGGAATATCTATCAATGGGCGAACAGCAATGAGCCAGTCACGGAAGAACAAATAGATGATGATCACTACCAACAAAAAGGAGATGATCAATGTCTCTTTTACCTCGCTGATGGATTTACGGATATTCACCGTCTGGTCATTCGTTACTTCAAGGCGTATATCTTCCGGAAGGTCTTTTTTAATTTCTTCCAGTCGCTTTTGAATGTCGTTGCTGATGGCAATGTAGTTGGTGCCGGGCTGGGGGATAACGGCCACGCCGATCATTGGCACGCCGCTTTCTTTTAAAACGCTCTCTTCATTTTCTGGTCCCAATACAGCTTCGCCGATATCTTTCATGCGGATATCAGCGCCGTTCACATTTTTAATGATGAGGTTGTTGAACTCGTCCTCGGTGTTGATCTTACCGAAAGTACGAATGCCTAATTCTGTTTTATCCCCCGCTATCTTACCTGCAGGTAGTTCCACGTTCTCCCTTAATAAAGCCGCCTGCACATCCTGCGGGGTTAGATTGTAAGCGCTCATTTTATTAGGGTCGAACCAGATACGCATGGCGTATTTTTTTTCCCCCCAGATGTTCACACCGCTTACACCTGTTACGGTTTGTATTCTTTCTACGAGATTGTTATTGGCATACTCTGTCAGCTCCAGCGCATTGCGCTTATCACTTTGCAGGAGCATGATCACTACAGGATCATTACTTGCATCTGCCTTGCTTACTACCGGCGGTGCTTCCAGGTCGGTTGGTAAAGAGCGTTGCGCCTGCGAAACTTTATCCCTTACATCGTTGGCAGCTTCTTCAAGATTGATACCGAGGTTAAACTCTACGTTGATATTGCTGCTTCCCTGCGAGCTTTGCGAAGTAATATTTTTAATGCCCGCAATACCGTTCACTGCTTTTTCCAGTGGTTCGGTGATCTGCGTTTCAATAATTTCGGCATTGGCACCGGGATAGGAAGTACGTACGCTGATATTCGGTGGATCAAGTGCAGGATAATCCCTTACACCCAAAAATGTATAGCCGATGGCACCAAACAGGATGATGGCAATATTCAGCACTATGGCAAATACCGGGCGGCGAAGGCTAAATTCTGATAGGTTCATTGGTTTGGTCAATGGTCCATAGACCATAGTCCATAGACGCTTTAAGAATTTTGAAATTTTTTATTTTTATGGACCATAGTCGATGGTCAATAGTCCATAGATGAGTTTGTACTTGAAATCTTTCTTTTGTTCCTTACCCATTCAGCTTACACTACAGTTTCGTTTAATAGTCTATGACCATGGTCTATGGACTATTGGCTGACTTTTCCCAGCTGCACTTTCCCCTTCGGCTTCAGGCTCATCAAACCGGTGGTAATAATGGTATCGCCTGCTTTTAAACCGGAAAGTACCTGTACATTGGCTGAATCCCTTGCGCCGGTTTCCACATCACGGAAATCAGCAATGCCATTGTTGTAAACAGCCACTTTTTTTCCACGGGCCTGTGGTATCACTGCCTGAGAAGGGATCATGATGGCGTTGGGATCAGGATCAAAATTGGTCTGCACTTTTACAAATTGTCCCGGTAATAATTTCCCATCGTTATTGGTTACCATAGCCCTTATCATCAGGCTCCTGTTCTCTTCCGTTACACCCGATTCTGTGGCCAGTATTTTTGCATTGTAGGTCTTGTTGTTTCCTTCGCCGGTAAAGCTCACGATTGCGCCCACTTTCACTTTACCGCTGTAGCGCTCAGGTAAAGTATAATCCAGTTTCAGCTGGCTGTTCTGCCTGATGGTAGTAAGCACTGTGGCTGGTGTTACATAAGCGCCGGGGCTTATCTGTTTCAGGCCAAGCGTTCCGCTGAACGGTGCCCTTATTTCTGTGCGCATGATATTGCTGCGGATGATGGCCATATCGGCCTGTATATTACTGATGTCCAATTTGGCCAGGTCATATTCCTGCTGGCTTACACCTTGTATTTTTAATAACTCTTCGTAGCGTTTGGCGGTTTGCTCCTGCACTTTTAATTGTACCTGCAGTTTATTGAGTTGGGCTTTCAGGTCGCCATCGTAAATTTTTGCCAGCAAAGTGCCCTTGCCTACTGTTTTACCTTCGGTAGCGTTGAGGTAAACCAGTCTCCCGGAAATTTCAGGATTTACAGGGGTTGATTCGTTGGCGATAAGGGTGCCCGGTAATTCGAGGTTGTCAAACAGCGCAGATGTTTTTACCACGTAAGCATCTACACGGCTTGTTGGAGGTCCGGCAGGTTTACCGCCGGCCGGTCCGGCTTTTTCATCTTTTTTATCTTTGCTGCCACAGGCTGAAAACAAAAGGGAAGTTGCAAGCCCTATGAATAAAAGCCTGCTGTTGAGAGTTGAATACATATATACTGATTGGTAATTGAACGTTTAGTGGTAAAAATAAGCCACAAACGGCATTCCAATATGTAAAATGGTATGACTGGCAAGCAGATATGACGAAATGGGTTACACCGACTTTACAGATAATATATGCCGGATCTGGTTGGCTTTGTGCAGCAATTCCTGCTTTTCGTTGCTTAAAATGGTGATATGGCCCATTTTACGGCCGGGTTTGGTGTCTTTTTTACCGTACAGGTGAACAAATACATTGTCCATGGCCAGTACTTCATTAAGGCCTTCGTAGTGGGCAGGACCACTGAATCCTTCTGCACCCAGCAGGTTTACGATAGCTGCCGGTAAAATGGGGTCGGTATTGCCCAGGGGATAACTGAGCAGTACCCGCCAGAGCATGTCGAACTGGCTGCTGTAATTAGCTTCGATGGTGTGGTGACCGCTGTTGTGTACACGGGGAGCGGTTTCGTTTACAAGCACGTTATCATCTATATCTACAAACAACTCCACTGCAAAAATGCCGGGGCTTTTTAATTCTTTTACCACTTTGAGTGCAATGGCTTCTGCTTTCCAGAATACTTTTTCTGGCAATTCGGCCGGACTGATCTGGTAGTTGAGCAGGTTGAGCTTGGGATCAAATACCATGTCGACAGGAGGGTAAATGGCGGTCTCTCCATTTTGCCCTACGGCGATCATAACAGCGATCTCCTTTTTGAGGATCACCATTTTTTCCAGAACGGCGGGCGCATCAAAGCCCAGGGCAATTTCTTCTGCATTTTTTATGACCTGCACACCACGCCCGTCGTAGCCACCCATAGCAAGCTTATGCACTGCTGGTAAAAAAGATGCATTATTTTTCAGCTCTTCCGCATTTTGGGTGACGATGAATTCGCTGGTTGGTATCTGTTGGGATCTGTAATATTCTTTCTGAAGGATTTTGCTTTTGATGGTACGAAGGGCAGCCGGTTTAGGAAAGATCAATACCCCTTCAGCTTCCAGTTTTTCGAGCGCTTCCACATTCACGCTTTCAATTTCTATGGTGAGCACATCAAGCCCTTTCCCGAAATTATATACATCATCAAATGCCGTGATATCGCCTTTGGTAAAATGATGGCAGAGATGTGCCGCAGGGCAGCTGGCATCGTTTTCCATTACATAAGTTTCTACCGGGTAATTGGCTGCGGATTGTAATAACATTCTGCCGAGTTGACCGCCGCCTAGGATGCCTGCTTTCTTCATCTTTTCAATTAAAACACGAATTAAGGCGAATTACACGAATTACACGAATTATTTTTATAAACACATGATTTGCCCGGTCCTTCAGGGCGGGGACAAATAAAATATTATCTTTGGGTTGATGATCCCAGATTATCCTCATAAAATTTTTGGCGACAAACGAACCAGCTATTCCCTGCTGATGATGTCGCTTGCCATGGATCCGGCAATGGTATAGTTCAATAAAGTTATTTCGTACAAGTGTGCGACGCCACTGCAGTGGCACAATGGTATTCAGCCGGGCCAATAAAAATTAAAAATCATTTATCATGTCAACAACAACTTTAGCTGCAACAGCTGCCGATACAACAACCGATTTTTTGCCATTGCATGGCACAGACTATGTAGAATTTTATGTGGGCAATGCCAAACAGGCAGCACATTTTTATAAAACCGCTTTTGGTTTTCAAAGCCTTGCCTATGCAGGTCCGGAAACAGGCGTAAAGGAAAAGGCGAGCTATGTGATCCGCCAAAACAAGCTCACATTTGTGTTAACCACACCACTGAGAACAGATAATGCGATCGCCGATCATATTTACAAACATGGCGACGGCGTGAAAATGCTGGCGCTGAAAGTAGAGGATGCAACAGATGCGTGGAAACAAACGACCAGCCGTGGTGGTAAAAGCTACATGGAACCTACTGTGTTAAAAGATGAAGAAGGCGAGCTGGTGATGAGTGGCATACATACTTACGGCGATACAGTACACCTGTTCATTGAAAGAAAAAATTACAATGGTGTGTTCATGCCGGGATTCAGAAAGTGGGAGAGCAATTACAATCCTGCGGAAACGGGGCTGCAATATGTAGATCATTGCGTAGGTAACGTTGGCTGGAACCAGATGAATCCATGGGTGAAATTTTATGAAGATGTAATGGGCTTCCGCAATATTTTAAGCTTTGATGACAACGATATTTCTACCGAATACAGCGCTTTGATGAGCAAAGTGATGAGCAACGGGAATGGTTATGTAAAGTTCCCGATCAACGAACCGGCAGAAGGTAAAAAGAAAAGCCAGGTAGAAGAATACCTTGATTTTTATAACGGCGAAGGTGTACAGCATGTGGCCATTGCTACCAACAATATCATAGAAACGGTTGCTGAACTACAGCGTCGTGGCGTAGAATTTTTAAAGATCCCGGAAAGCTATTATGCTGATGTGCTGGACAGGGTAGGTAAGATCGACGAAGACCTGGCACCATTGCAGGAGTTGGGGATTTTAATTGATAAAGACGATGAAGGTTACCTGTTGCAGATATTCAGCAAGCCGCTGGAAGACAGGCCAACCCTGTTCTTCGAAATTATACAACGCAAGGGAGCGAAAAGCTTTGGCAAGGGTAATTTTAAGGCGTTGTTCGAGGCGTTGGAAAGGGAGCAGGATGCGAGGGGGAATTTGTAGTTGATAGACCATAGACCATGGTCTATAGCAGAGTGTTAAGGATGTAGATGTTCTTGCCTTTTGAGGATGTTAATATTAGGTTTGCGGTGATGATCATTTGTTGAAGATGATCATCACCGCATTTTTTTTATTAAATCCCCGTTCGTGCCATTCAAATTTGAAAACCTGAAAATTTGGAATAAAACTTTAGACTTAACCATCAAAATAAACGAAATGACCAGGTCGTTTCCTAAATACGAATTGTATAGCTTATCCAACCAGATTCGCAGGGCTTCAGATTCAGTTGTTTTAAATATTGCCGAAGGCTGTACAGGACAATCAAACCCGGAGTTCTCTAAGTTTTTGGGATACGCACTTAGATCAGCTATCGAAGTTGTCAGCTGCCTGTTCATAGCAAAAAGGAAAACTATATTGATGACAAGGCATTCACGCAATTGTATGCTGAATATGAAGACCTGACAAAGATGATCACAAAATTCAAAACCTCTCTTGCTTAACTTTCAACTAAACAACAGATTTTCAATACCTTTTAAACGGCTACGGACCATGGCCTACCAACTATGGTCTGTTTCTCATCCTTTTAACATTCCCGTTTTCAATAAAATCCCTATTTTCACGTTTTGTGTATGTAACCCCCAATTTTCTATTTTAGAATGAAGAACCAAACTTTTTCATTTAGCCTTTTATTTACCGGAATTTTATTGATTGGCAGCACATTGGCTTTTGCCCAGCCTTCTCCCTCCGAAATGAGGAAGAACAGCAGCCGTGTGGCAGATGCTTATAAACGCACGGAAGATACCATTATCAGGCAGTTTGCCAAGCAGAACCTGGTGTGGCCGCCGGCGGAAGTGTATGTGCGTTCCTTTAAGTACGACCGCCAGCTGGAAGTATGGGTAAAGGGAGATGAAAAAGAGCCGTTCAAGCTGTTCAAGACCTACAAGGTTTGCATGCAAAGCGGCACCATGGGGCCTAAAAGACTGGAAGGCGATTACCAGGTGCCGGAAGGATTTTATTATATCAACGAATTTAATCCCAACAGTGCTTACCACTTATCCCTCGGTTTGAATTATCCCAATGCCTCGGACATGATCCTGAGCGACCAGTCCCGCCCGGGAAACAATATTTACATTCACGGCAATTGTGTTTCTACCGGCTGCATTCCTATCAGTGATGTACCGATGGAAGAGTTGTTCATCATTGCAGGCGCCGCCAAAGAACAGGGGCAGGAGTTTATTCCCGTACATGTTTACCCGGTTAGGTACAATGTAAAAAAATCGATGGACTACCTGAACGAGACCATTAAGAACAATGCTTACCTGCAGGCTTTCAATGCAAATATAAAAGCAGCATTCGATTTCTTTGAAACGAAGAAACAGTTGCCGGTCATTATGGTGAATAAGAAAGGGGAGTATGTGTTCAATTAGACGATAGACCATGGTCCATAGACTATTAAACGAACTTGTTGTACATTCTGAACAGGTAGATACCTAATAAAATAAAAGCTTCAAATCATTTTTCTCCACTATGGTCTATGAACTATCGGCCATGGATTGTGTCTTCAATCCCTCATCAACACCTGCACCGTCACCGGCGTCTCCTGTTTCAATACGATCACTTTATCTTTTGTAAGTTTTGATATGGTCTCCTCATCATAATGACGAATAGTAAGCAGCGTTAAATTCCTTTCCACTTCCACATCAAATATCAACGAAGCTGATTGTGCCAGCAGGGCTGTTTTTTCTGCATGCTCATCAAAACAGCAAAGCAAAGAGATGGCGGTGTTCTGCGAAAGATTAGGTTTAACTTTTATCTCCCGGAAAATATGGTGCAGGTCATCTACAGGCTTGTCTTCCACAAAAGAAAAATCCTTTGATTTGAATTGCATTAGTACCTGCTTTTGCTTCAGTACAATAATAGGAGGAAGATTTTTTACATGCTCATTGCTGATAACAGTTCCTTCCAGCGACGGATCAATAAAGCTTTTTACATACAAAGGAATGCCCTTGTTCTGCAAAGGTTTGATCGTTTTAGGATGAATCACCTGTGCGCCATAATAAGCCATTTCAATTACTTCCGCATAGCTCAGTTTGTGCATGTTCACTGCATCGGGGAATTGTTTGGGATCAGCGTTCATCACGCTTTCCACATCTTTCCATATTGTTACAGATTCGGCAGGCAACAGGTTGGCGAAGATGGCACCTGAATAATCGCTGCCCTCTCTTCCCAAAGTTGTGCTTTCATTTTCATCCGTAGCGCCGATGAAGCCCTGTGTGATCACCACATCATGTGTATCAAATAACGGCTTTATCTGTTGTTTGATCGCTTTCTCCGTAAAAGCCCAGTCCACACCCGCATCCCTGAAATTATTATCTGTACGTACAATATCCCTTACATCCACCCAGGCTGCGTTCAATCCATTTTCTTTTAAATGCCAGGCAACGATCGCTGTGCTGAACAGTTCGCCACAACAAACCACCTGGTCGTAATAATAATCGTAATTGCGAACGGGCTTATCGTGCAGCAGCCATTCAATTTCAGTAAAGAAATCTTTCAGCTGGTCATTGGCCGCCTGCCATTGCAGGGTAGTGAGGTATTTTAAAGTATTGAGATGTGTTTCTTTTACCTGTTCAAACAAAACCAGCGCCTCTTCTTTCTTACCTTCAAAAAAAGCATTCACCACTGCTTCCAGCGCATTGGTGGTTTTGCCCATGGCAGAAATGATCACCAGTAATTTCTCCTTTTTATGCTCATCAATAATGGCAGCTACATTTTTAATTCTGTCTATGCTGTTAATGCTGGCCCCGCCGAATTTGTATACTTTCATTCTTTTAAATGGTTATATTGTTCAATTGCTCAATGGTTTAAGCGTTATCCGGCGATACAGCTGAGGCAAGCTAACCGTATAGCCATAAAACTATTTAACCATTTAACCATTGCCTTTCATTCCCTATTTTTACAGCGCAAATCTAACTTGTTATACGTAAACCCGAAATAGTTTTATGGCCATCAACAGAAAAGTACAAACCCTGGATGAATTCACCCTCCAACAGCTCAGGGATTTCCCGCAAGCCACCGGTGAATTGTCCAATCTTTTAAGAGATATCGGTCTTGCTGCCAAGCGGATCAACGTGGAAGTGAACAAGGCGGGATTGGTTGATATCCTGGGCGATTATGGTACTACCAATATACAGGGCGAAGAAGTAAAGAAGCTCGACATATTTGCCAACAACCAGATGATGGGCGTGTTAAGACATGGTATCAGCTGCGCCGGCATCGGCAGCGAAGAGCTGGACGACTTTGTAGTGTTCGATGATGAGACCAGCAACAAATCAAAATATGTTTGTTTATTCGATCCGCTGGATGGCAGCAGCAATATTGATGTGAATGTATCCATCGGTACCATCTTCAGCGTATTCCGCAGGGTAAGTGAACTCGGCAAACCTGCTACGGGAGCAGATTTTCTGCAGCCGGGCAACAGGCAGGTAGCCGCAGGTTATGTGATCTACGGTTCTTCAACCATGCTGGTATATGCCACACGTCGTGGCGTAAATGGTTTTACACTCGATCAATCAATAGGAGAATTTACACTTAGCCATCCCGATATGAAATGTCCACCCAATGGCAAACTCTATTCCGTGAACCACGGTAATTTTTATAAGTACGATGAAGGCGTGAAACAATACATCACCGCCTGCCAGAAAAAAGATGCGACTAACGGCGGGCCTTATACGCAACGGTATATTGCCAGCATGGTGGCAGATGTGCATCGCAATCTTATCAAGGGTGGTATCTTTATGTATCCTGGCACAACCGACAGGCCTGCGGGTAAGCTGCGCCTCCTGTACGAGTGTAATCCTTTTGCATTTATTGCAGAAGTAGCAGGCGGAAAAGCCACGGACGGTAATGGCAGGATATTGGATATAGTGCCACAGAAGCTGCACCAGCGTACGCCTTTCTTTGTGGGTAGCATAGAAATGATGGAAGAAATGGAAACATACGTAAAAGGAAAATAACATGTCAGCAACGATCATATCAGTAAAGGATCTGGTAAAGAACTATGGTAATTTCCAGGCAGTAAAGGGTATTTCCTTCGATGTTTTTGAAGGAGAGATTTTTGGATTACTCGGCAGGAATGGTGCCGGTAAATCCACTACGCTGGAGATCATTGAAACCTTGCGTACCAAAACAAGCGGTACTGTTACCGTAAATGGGTTGGACCTTGATAAAAGTCCTGATGAAATAAAAAAGATCATCGGCGTACAATTGCAGACCTCTGGTTTTTATCCCGGTCTTACCTTGCTGGAACTGATAGACCTTTTTGCAGGCTTGTATAATAAAGAAGTAGATGCGATGGAGTTGCTGAAAAAAGTAAACCTGCAGGACAAAGCAAAGAATAAAA
>CAYOLS010000015.1:0-26828 GCA_964404845.1 uncultured Ferruginibacter sp.
GCTTCGATCATCTCACGCATCAGGTCATTACCCTCACGTGTACGCTCACCCACACCTGCAAACACTGATAAACCACTGTATGCTTTCGCAATGTTGTTAATCAATTCCTGGATCAATACGGTTTTACCTACACCCGCACCACCAAACAGACCGATTTTACCACCTTTTGCATAAGGTTCGATCAGGTCAATTACTTTAATACCGGTGAACAGTACTTCAGAAGCAGTGCTCAGGTCTTCAAACACCGGTGGTTTGGCGTGAATAGGGCGGCCATTTTCTTTGCTTACCTGTGGCAGACCATCAATAGCGTCGCCGGTTACGTTGAACAGGCGGCCTTTGATAGCATCACCGGTTGGCATTGCAATAGGTTTTCCGGTATCAACCACTTTAGTGCCACGAACCAAACCTTCGGTACCATCCATCGCAATGGTTCTTACGCTGTCTTCACCCAGGTGCTGCTGTACTTCCAGTACCAGCTTATCGCCGTTTTCACGGGTCAGTTCAAGGGCGTTTAAAATTTCAGGAAGCTTAGAATCATTATCAAACTGCACGTCTACAACGGCACCGATGATGGATTTTACTTTACCAGTGTTGGCCATAACAAATATTTAAAATATATGAGATATAATTTTGAGCCGCAAAGGTAAGCGGTGGCGGTTGTTTAAAAAAATTTAGAAGCGAAGTTTTTTTGTTGCCAGCCGTGGTTTTTTATGGCGTCATCGTTGCACCTGCCTGCCGGCAAAGGCAGGTCACTCACTTGTACTTTATACCTATCAGGGGCAATTATAAATTGCCGGTAAGGGCGGAAAGACGGGAGGCATTATCGAAACGTCTTACCACCTTCCAGGCAATTGACCCATTCTTACAGGCAACTACCCTATTTTTGCAGCAACCCGTTAATTATCATATATGAAACAGATCGTCATGCTGCTGGTTGTTGTATTTACCGCTTTGTACTCCTGCTCACCAGCGAATAAGTTCGGTAAAGACAAAGCCGCTTTTGAGGCCAGCCCCATCACCCGCAGCTTTAAATCCGTGGCAGATATGAACGATTCTTACTTTGAAATAAGGGAAAACAACTTCTTTGAATTTTACCGTCAGCTCTTCGACAGCGTAAAAAATACCAGCTATCCCGGTAAATACGAATTAAAGGGCGATACCCTGCACCTGAAATTCTACGATAAAAAAGGAAAGGAACTATTAGGCAGCAAAGCCGTAATAAGAGCAACCAAAAACGAGATCGTATTTTTTAAGTAGCTGTTTATTAGGGGTGGGCTATGAGTAATTAGCTGTTAACCAAACGCTTGAAACCTGAAATTTTTTAAACCATTACCCCTTTGCCACAAAGACAAAGGCTTAAAGAAGCACAAAGAAAACAACTTTGAATCTTGAACTTCGAACCCTTCCACCTACTCATTCATCAACGGCACAACCTGCTTCGGTTTTTTATTCGCTACAAATACGCCGGCTAATATCACCGCCATTCCCAGCACCTGTTTCCAGCCTACTTCTTCCCCATACACAATTCCCCAGAAAATAGCCACAATAGGAATACCGTAGGTAACCATGGAAGCAAAGATGGAACCTGCCCTTTTCAGCAGTATATAAAATAATATGGTAGCTACGGCTGTTCCAAAAATGCCGAGTATGGCAGAGTAACCGGTTGAGATCAGTACCGTTCTATCCATCAGGTCCTGGTTGAAATAACCGGTGAGGAACAGCACTACAAAAGCAGGAATGGAATTGAGCAGCATCGCCACCGCAGCAATGCGTATGGAAGGAATTTGCTTCAAATGCCTGTGCACCATATTTACATTATACCCGTACATCGCCGTAGCCAGTATGATATAAGAAATATGGATCACATTGCTGTTGCTGCTGAAATTGGGTTGAAACAGGAACAGTAATACCGATCCCAAAAAAGCGATCAGTATTCCCACCACTTTATTGGCAGCGATCCTGCTGTTAAAGAACAGCGCACCAGCAATGATCACAAAGATCGGCGTAAGCGAATTGAGTACGCCGGCCAGCGCACTATCCACCTTTTGCTCTGCTACGCAAAACAAATAAGCCGGCAGGAGGCTTCCCAACGCACCCGACATAAATACAATGAACATGATCCTTTTTGGTATCAGCCTGATGCTGTTGATGGCAACAGGCAGCAATACTATGCCTGCAGAAATGATACGTATCGAAGCCACCTGGAAAGCAGTCAACCCTACCATGCCCTCTTTCATCAGGATAAAGCTGCTGCCCCAAATAAAAGATAGCAGTACAAAAAGGAGCCAGTTGAGTGGATTATTGTTCAAAACATATCAGTTTGTTATCCAAAGTTGGGTGAATAATAATTGCTTTAAAAATCTTTTTTTATAGCAGATTTATTTACCTTGACCCAATAAAGAATATTTAGTCACCTTAAAACTTCAACCATGGGATTTATAAAAGAATTTAAAGATTTTGCCATGAAAGGTAATGTTGTGGACCTTGCAGTGGCAGTAGTAATAGGCGGTGCATTTGGCGCCATTGTTTCTTCACTGGTAGACGATGTGATCACCCCCCTGTTGTTAACCCCTGCTTTGAATGCCATCGGTGCGGCCGATATTGACAAACTTGTTTGGGGAACGGTCAAGTATGGCAAATTCCTGGCAGCCATCATTAAATTCATTGTAATAGCGCTGGTATTGTTTGCCATCATCAAATCAATGAACAGCATGAAGAAAAAAGAAGAAGCGGCACCACCAGCAGAACCTTCCAGTACCGACAAGCTGCTCGCAGAAATAAGAGATGAGCTTAAAAAAAGATAAATTTTTAAATATTGTATTTTTGCAACGGCTGCCATTGATGGCAGCCGTTTGTTTATTCACCTTTAAATAAATACCTGTTATGAAAAAAACTACCTGCGTTATTATAGCCGCTTCCCTGGCACTGTCTTCCTTTGCGCAGGATGGCACTGTAAAAGACCTGAAAAGAGATTCAGAACGCTCTATCAGTAAAGACCCGAAAGATACTGTTCAGCGCCAATGGAAAACCGGCGGCAACTTCGGTCTTAATCTTAACCAGGGAACACTGAGCAACTGGAGTGCCGGTGGCGATAAATTTTCTCTTTCCGTCAACTCATTGCTAAGCCTGTTTGCTTATTACAAGCAGGGTAAAAACTCCTGGGACAATTCTATCGACCTGGCTTATGGTATTGTAAAAACTACCAGCCTTGGTACCCGCAAAGCTTCCGACCGCATTGACCTTTTGTCGAAATACGGCTATGCGCTTGGTAAAAAGTGGAATGCAGGCGCTTTGTTCAACCTGCGCTCGCAGTTTGCCAATGGGTATAATTATTTAAAAGATATCAATGGTGCCGATAGTGCCGTGCTCACTTCCAAAACCTTTGCACCTGCATATATATTATTATCTCCGGGCTTTGATTACAAGCCTAATGCGGATCTTTCCTTCTTCATTTCTCCCATTACCGGCCGTTGGGTAATTGTGGGCGATAAGGTACTGGCCGCAGATAAATATGGTTTTGAGAACGGCAAAACGGTAAAAACAGAATTGGGCGCTTTCGGTTCCGTGAACTATATGAAAGCCTTGGGCAAAACTGCCAGTTTCAAGTCCAAGCTCGACCTTTTCTCCAATTACCGCAGCAACCCGCAGAACATTGATATATTCTGGACCAATATGCTCACCGCCAAAGTGACCAAATACATCAACTTCAACCTGCAGGTAGATATTATATATGATGATGATATTGAAAATGTAAAGCCAGGTAAAGGACCTGCGCCTCAAATATTACAATTGATGGGCATAGGTTTCGCTTACAATTTTGCGAATTATAAAAAGTAGGTGCCCGATTTCCGGTTGCCTGGGTGAGCCACTTTTAGGAAGTGACCCACCCAGGCAACCGGAAGTTTTCAAGCCGTTATCCACAAAGCCTTGCAGTCAAAAATCTGCAAGGCTTTTTCATTTATTTTTACCGCCCTCCCCAACCTTGCCGGAAGGAAGGAGTGGCATAATAATACTTTGACGATTTATACAATATATGACAGCAACGAATTACCAGATTAAATTAGAACAGTTTGAAGGACCTTTCGACCTTCTTCTTTTCTTTATTGAGAGAGACGAACTCGATATATATAATATTCCTATCACCAAGATCACCAATGACTTCCTGGATTATATCCACGAGCAGGAAAAGTTAAATATAGAGCTGAGTAGTGAATTCATTTTATTCATCAGCACCCTCATGCGTATCAAGGCTAAAATGCTGCTGCCACGCAAAGAGCTGGATGCTGCCGGGAATGAGATTGATCCACGCCAGGAACTCATCGATAAAATTCTTGAATACAAAAAATTCAAGGAAGCTTCTGCCCTTATGGCCAAAATGGAAGAAGAGCGCATGATGATGATCAAGCGTGGCAACCTTTCAAAAGAACTGTCGATGATCGGTGAAGAAGCAGGCGAAGGCACAGAAATACAGACCGTTACTTTGTTCAAGCTCATGAAGGCTTTTGAAAAAGTGGTGCAACGGATCCAGGAAAAGAACAACAGGCCGGTACACACCGTGGTGCAATACGACTATACTATGGAAGGCATCCGTGAGTATATGCTCGATATCACCGGCAGGGAAAAGACCCTTTCCTTTGAAAAAATATTTGATGTGTGTGAGAACCGCATCCACGCCATTTTCATCTTCCTCAATATGCTGGAGCTGGTACAACAAAAATATATGACGCTTGTTGTAGGCGAAGGCAGGAACAACTTCATATTGGAGTTCAATGAACACAGGGAGGAAGACCAGTCTACAGCTTTGACAGCCGAAGACTGGGCCATACTGAATTAATAAAAAGTTGAAAATTATTAATTATGAATTGCGCCGGGCTTAAGCCCGGCGCAATTCATTTATATATCCTCAGAATTTTTAGCAGTCGAGTAATCAATTCCACATTTTTGATGGCATCTTACTTCATTCAGTGCTGTTTTTATAGCTGGAAAGCGGTTGGCACAAATTTGTAATTATAGTTTGTGCAGATGAAAAACAACCGTTCACATACCAACAAAGCAGGAAAAAAGATCATTGACCTTGCAGAGGCAATGGCTATGAATGCTATTCCTGAGTATTGGATGAGCATCAAATCCGCAGGAATGCTCCTATTTTCCCTGTGCATGGTGACACGGCAATTGTTCATACAGCATTAATAATTTGAAAAACCATTAACTAACCATTTAAACCAGTAACAATGAACAACACTAACACTGCTATCAACGAAATAAGAAATTTAATACGAGCTAATTATGAAAGGATGGTCGCTTTTGAACAGGCATCGTTCAATATAACCGACGCTTCACTAAAAAAATATTTTGAGCAAAAAGCGGAAGAAAGCGAGATCAATATTGCCGAGCTTAATGAAGTGCTCAGCAGGTTAAGCGGGGAAAAATTTGAAGTGGAAGAATCCATTGAACAGAACATGCTCGGTACCAGCCATCTCTTTACAGGACAGAAAAATGTAAATACGGTGCTGAAAAATATCCAGTTCCTTGAAAAAACTATTCTCGGTTGGTATAAAACAGGCATGAGAAATCTCAAAGGAATTTCACAGGGGTTCACTCATATCCTTAACAAACATTCTGTAGGCCTCGAAGCTTCCCACGTATATGTGAAAAGCTGCTAAGCCGATAACCATATATTCTCCCCGTATTACCGCAGCCCCGTAAGGCTGCTTTTTTATTGACTGATATTGAGGAGAATCGGTTTCCCTGATGCTTCGATGTACGCTTTTAATTTCAGTAAAAACGCCGGTGCTACGGTAGGGCAACCCTGGCTTTCGCAAATACCCAACGGTGCCACTTCTTCTGCCGGCACACAGTCGTGCGAGTGCAGCACCACGAACCTTTCAAAAGCCTTGTCATTCGTTTTATCAAGGCCATACAATTTATACGCAAGCCCAAAACGACCATTGTAAGCAGCACCTACTTTGTATTTACCAAGAGAAGTGCAATAGCTGCCCGGCACATTCGAAAACTCTATCTCCTCTTTTGAAGAGCCATAGCCATGCGTTACCAGTCCCGCCAGCTCAATGCTATCCTTCTGCATATTGTAAACAAAAAAGCGCTGGCGACCTGAAGGTATGCTCATGTCAACCAAAAAAGCCAGCTCTTCATTATAACCTTTTTTGGCAGCAAAAGATCTTAGTTGCGCAGAAACAGATGCCAGCTTTTCTACCGGCAGCCGGTACTTTTCTTTTACCGGCCGGCTGGTATTGTGTTTAACTGCAAAGCTGTTTTGGGTAGCCTTGAACTTGGGTTTGTACCAGGCAAAATAGCCGAGTGTAGTAGCAGTAGCGCCGGTCAATATGACAACGGCAAAAGTTTTAAGCAGCATTCTTTTATAGTTATCGCAGTGAGAGCATAAGCCCTTTTAATTCCATAAGCCGGCAACGCATTCGCTTGTTAAGGATATATTAAAACTTATGTTCCTGCTGTTTACGTCCGCTTCTATTTTATTTTTGCTGAGCTTTTATGAAACGCAGGTCCACATATTTTCTATTACTGGTATTGCTTTTTGCAAAAAGCTATGTGTCTGCCCTTCCGGCAAATGCTGTTCCCCTGGCTGCCGGCACTATACAACAGGCCAGCCGCCACAACAGGCTCTCTGATGCAGGAAATGCAGAAACAATCATCCAGCATCCTTCCATCATTAACGACGATGACAATGAGGAAGACGATGATTATGCACCCGCTTTAAAAAAGCAGGTGCTCGTTTCGGATGATGTTGCAGCTAACAGCATCTTCGCCAAAGGCTTCCTTGTCCACCAGTTTAAAAACACCTTTTCTCCAAACAATTTTTACAGTTCCTGGCCTCCTACCTATCTCCGCTTAAGGGTTATCCGCATTTGATACGATTAACAGTATGCTCTTCTATGCATGCTGACCTCTCATTTATTTAACCAATAACCGGCCAGTACCGGGTTTCACCAATCGAACAGCAGGTCTGCAACGATCCGCATGTTCATTCACCAATCGTACATCAAATCATTACTACAATGAACAGAATTTTATTCCTGCTCGGCACCTGCAGCGTTATGTGCTGTGCAGGTTGTTTCTCTAAGAACAAACCGGCAACAACAGAAGAAGAAGCAGGCAAATACATCGTAACAAGTCCTTTGCAAACCGATACATCTTTCAACAATGAATATGTAGCGCAGATACAATCGGTACGCAACATCGAGATCCGTGCGCAGGAAAAAGGCTACCTGCAAAATATTTATGTGGATGAAGGAAAATTTGTAAAGGCAGGGCAATTGCTTTTTAAAATAATGCCGGCCATGTATGAAGCCGAATACCTGAAAGCGCAGGCCGCCGTAAAAGAAGCAGAGCTGGAATTGCTGAATGCGAAAACCTTGTCGGACAAAGACATTGTTTCCAAATCTGAATCCGCCATTGCACAGGCCAAACTGGATGAAGCAAAGGCTGATATGGCACTCGCAAAGCTGCATTTATCCCTAACAGAGATCAAAGCGCCTTATGATGGCATCATCGACAGGATACCATTAAAGCTCGGTAGCCTTATTGACGAAGGAGCTTTGCTTACCACGCTTTCCGACAACCAGAATGTGTATGCTTATTTCAACCTGCCGGAAAGGGAATACCTCAATTTCAAATCACAGCCAGATTCAGGGCGCAATAATGCAGTATCACTGCTGCTCGCCAATAACCAGCTGCATAAATATAAAGGCGTGGTAGAAACCATCGAAGGGCAGTTTGATAACGAAACCGGCAACATTGCCTTCCGTGCAAAATTCCCTAACCCGGATCTGCTGCTGAAACACGGTGAAACAGGTAAGGTTCAAATGACCGTGCCGCTACACAATGCCTTGCTCATTCCACAAAAAGCCACTTATGAATTGCAGGATAAAGTATATGTTTTTGTTGTTGATAAAAACGGCGTGGTGCATTCAAGGAACATCAATGTAAAGATGAGGCTGCCTGATATCTATGTTACCGACGGCGGCCTATCTGCCGGCGACCAGGTGCTTTTAGAAGGTGTGCAGAATGTAAAAGACGATGATAAGATTGAATACAAATATGAAGAGCCTTCCAAAGTTATTTCAGGCCTCCAGCTTATCAAACAATAGTTCCTAACCCAGCAAGATCAATATAATGTTTAAAAAATTCATACACAGGCCTGTGCTGTCTATTGTAATATCGTTGATCATTACATTACTCGGTATAGTAGCGTTGGTGCAGCTGCCTGTTACACAGTTTCCCTCTATATCACCCCCTAAAGTAAACATCACGGCAGAGTATCCCGGCGCCAACGGCGAGTTGCTCATCAAGGCCGTTGTCATTCCGCTGGAAAGAGCCATCAATGGTGTGCCCGGTGTAAAATACATTGCATCCGATGCCGGTAATGATGGCGAAGCATCTATACAGGTTGTATTCAATTCCGGTGTTGATCCCAATGTAGCTTCGGTAAATATCCAGAACAGGGTGGCTTCCGTTATCAATAAACTGCCGCCCATTGTTGTAAGAGAAGGAGTAAAGATCACCCGTGCAGAATCGAATATGCTTATGTATGTAAACCTTTACAGCAAGGACTCTACACTGGATGAAAAATTCCTGTACAATTTTGCAGACATCAACCTTTTATCAGAATTAAAAAGCGTGGATGGTGTTGGTGTGGCAGATATTCTCGGTAACAGGGAATATGCGATGCGCATCTGGTTAAAACCGGATCGTATGACGGCTTACAAAATTTCCGCAGATGAAGTATTAAAAGCACTCGATGAACAAAGCCTTGAAGCATCACCCGGAAGAACGGGTGAAAGCTCCGGTAAAAGATCACAGTCTTTTGAATATGTATTGAAATATCCTGGCCGCTTTACCACAAAGGAAGGATATGAGAATATTGTTTTAAGGTCAAGCGCCGATGGCGAAATGCTGCGCATCAAGGATGTGGCCGATGTGGAATTTGGCAGCAGCTATTATGATATCTATTCCAAACTGAATGGCCGCCCTTCTGCCGCCATCATGATCAAGCAATCTTATGGCAGTAATGCGAGCCAGGTGATCAAGAACATCAAGGCAAAGCTGGAAGAGATCAAGGCAAACTCATTTCCCAAAGGAATGGATTACGAGATCAGCTATGATGTATCTACATTCCTCAACGCCTCTATGGAAAAAGTGTTGCATACTTTGATAGAAGCATTTTTACTCGTAGGTATCGTGGTATTTATTTTCCTCGGCGACTGGCGCTCTACATTGATACCGGCGATTGCCGTGCCCGTCTCCCTTGTAGGTACGTTTTTATTCATGCAGTTTTTTGGCATTACGCTCAACCTTATCACATTGTTTGCCCTCGTGCTGGCCATCGGTATCGTGGTGGACAATGCCATCGTGGTTGTAGAAGCCGTACATGCAAAGATGGAAGAGAAAAATCTATCGCCGGTCAAAGCCACGGAAGAAGCCATGCATGAGATCAGCGGTGCCATCATTGCCATCACACTCGTAATGGCTGCGGTGTTCATTCCTGTTGCATTCATGTCAGGACCTGTTGGTATTTTCTACCGGCAGTTCTCCATTACCATGTCAACATCTATCGTGTTGTCAGGCCTCGTAGCATTGACACTTACGCCTGCTTTGTGCGCTATGATGCTAAAGAAGACTCATGGCAAGGCAAAGAAAAAAACAGGGCTAAACAAATTGCTGGCATCTTTCAACAATGGTTTCGAAAAAATACTCGGCAGGTATAAGAAAACGCTGGGCTTTATTGTGAGCAGGCGTGTGGTAACATTTGTGGCGCTCGTAGCATTCTGTGCAGGCACCTGGTTCCTCAATACACAATTGCCATCCGGCTTTATTCCGAATGAAGACCAGGGAATGTTCTATGCGATTGTACAGACACCCCCGGGGTCAACATTGGAAAGAACAGATGCTGTAGTAGAAGAATTGCAGAAGCTCACGCAGGGAATGGAAGATATTAAATCTGTTTCTTCACTCGCCGGTTTCGAGATCTTATCAGAAGGTACAGGCGCCAACTCCGGTACCTGCCTGGTAAATTTAAAAAACTGGGACGAACGCAAACATTCCGTGCAGGAGATCATTGAAGAGCTGGAGAAAAAAACTAAAGACATACAGGGCGCCAGCATAGAATTTTTTCCGCCACCGGCAGTACCGGGTTATGGCGCCGCAGGTGGTTTTGAGTTGAGATTATTGGATAAAGCAGGCAGTGGTGATTACAAACGCATGGAAACCGTGAGCAAGGATTTTGTAAAAGAGCTGAGCAAGCGCCCTGAACTTTCTTCTGTATTCAGTTTTTATAGCGCCAGTTTCCCGCAATACATGCTGCAGATCGATAATGATATGGCACAGCAAAAAGGTGTGACGATTGAAAATGCTATGAATACGTTGTCTACACTGATCGGCAGTAACTACGAAACCAATTTCATCCGTTACGATCGCCAGTACAAAGTAATGGTGCAGGCGTTACCACAATACAGGGCATTGCCGGAAGATATATTAAAGCTATATGTGAAAAATGATAAAGATGAAATGGTCCCTTTCTCTGCCTTCATGCGCATGGAAAAAGTGTATGGCCTTTCGGAGATCACAAGACACAACATGTACAATGCTTCAGAGATCAGTGGATCGGCTGCACCAGGCTATAGCAGTGGCGCTGCCATCAATGCCGTTTCGGAAGTAGCGAAGAAAACATTGCCCCGTGGTTTTGGTATCGACTGGGCAGGTATCTCCAAAGATGAAGTGGCGCAGGGCAACCAGGCCATTTATATTTTCATCATCTGTCTCCTCTTCGTTTACCTGTTGCTCTCTGCGCAGTACGAAAGTTTTGTATTGCCCTTCCCGGTGTTGCTGTCTTTACCGGCAGGTATATTCGGCGCCTTCCTCTTGCTGAAGCTGCTTGGGTTGGAAAACAATATCTATGCACAGGTAGCGATGGTAATGCTCATTGGCCTGCTCGGGAAAAATGCCGTGCTCATTGTAGAGTTTGCTGTGCAAAAGCACAGGCAAGGCAGCTCCGTATTGCAGGCTACCATTGAAGGTGCTGCTGCACGTTTCCGTCCTATTCTCATGACCTCTTTTGCATTCATTGCAGGATTGTTGCCGCTGGTAATAGCAACAGGTCCCGGTGCAGTGGGTAACAGGACGATTGGAACGGCAGCTGCAGGCGGTATGCTCATAGGAACGCTTTGCGGCGTAATGCTGATACCGGGACTGTATTACCTGTTCGCAAAAATTTCAGAGAAGAACCCGATCGTAGAGGAAGAAGATGAAAATCCATTAACAGAAGAAATAGACAATCACAATGAACTTAGCTAAAAATATAATGATGGCAGGATTGGTTTGTAGCGGCATTTTTTATGCCAGCTGCAAAACACCTGCGCTGGTAAAAGCGCCGGAAGTGAAAGCTGCACCGGTCACATTCGAGAACAATACTGATACTACCAACAGCGCACAGATAAAATGGAAAGATTTTTTCCATGATCAATACCTGGTGGATCTTATTGATACGGCTTTAAAAAACAACCAGGAGCTGGCGATCACTTTGCAGGAAGTAGAAATTGCGAAGAATGATATCCGCACACAAAAAGGAAAGCTTCTACCAAAAGTAGAAGGCGGTGTTGGTGCAGGCGTTGAAAAAGTGGGACGTTATACCAGCCAGGGCGCCGGTGATGCATCTACCGAAATAAAGCCGGGAAAGGAAATGCCGGAATGGTTGCCCGATTACCTGGTAGGTGTAAATGCCAGCTGGGAAATAGATATTTGGAAAAAACTGCACAACTCCACGCAGGCTGCTGTTGACCGCTATTTTTCAACAGTGGAAGGCAGGAAGTTTGTGATCACCAACCTGATCGCTGAAATAGCCAACAAATATTATGAGCTGCTGGCGCTGGACAATCAAATGCAGATCGTTCAGCAGACCATACAGCTTCAAAAAAATGCGCTGGAAGTTGTGAAAGTACAAAAGCAGGCGGCGGCGGCCACAGAACTTGCGGTAAAAAAGTTTGAAGCTGAAGTACTAAAATCGCAAAGCATGGAGTTTGATATACAGCAAAAAATAAAAGCAACGGAAAACGGGATCAATTATTTGCTGGGCCGCTATCCGCAACCTGTAGCAAGAGACAGCAATGGAATTTTGAACACAACCATCGCAACCGTATCAACCGGTATTCCTTCACAGCTTTTGACGAACAGGCCTGATATCAAACAGGCGGAATTAGAATTAATTGCAGCAAAGCTGGATGTGAAAGTAGCGAGGGCAGAGTTTTATCCTTCTTTCAACATCTCTTCAACATTAGGTTTCCAGGCTTTCAATCCTGCGTACCTGGTAAAATTTCCTGAATCATTGCTGGCTTCAGTCGCAGGTGACCTGGCAGGACCATTGATCAACAAGAATGCGATCAAGGCTGAATACCTGAATGCCAATGCAAGACAGATACAGGCAGTGTACAATTATGAGAGAACGATCCTGAATGCTTACATCGAAGTATCAACAGCACTTTCAAACGGCAGGAATTTTCAACAGGTTTTTGACCTGAAAGACAAACAGGTAAATACATTGTCAGCATCCATTGATATAGCTGCTGCATTGTTCCGTTCTGCAAGAGCAGATTACCTGGAAGTACTGCTTACGCAAAGAGATGCACTGGAAGCAAAGCTGCAACTGATAGAAACAAAGCTGCAACAGCAGCAGACTGTTACCAATATTTACAGGGCTTTAGGCGGAGGCTGGAACTGAGACCGCAGATTGGTGAGGTGAAACGGGCCGGGAATTTTTTCCCGGCCTTTTTTATAAGATATTACTCCATCATAACAGTCAATATAACCTGTTACAGTTTAATCGCTCCACTCCCGCTGGGGAGCGTAACTGTTCTCCCGATAGCTATCGGGAGGGTTGTATTCCTTTGCCGGGGTCTTTTTTGGGTTCTTTTTTGGACAAGCAAAAAAGAACAATCAGCCTGCCGCAGGCAGAAGAAATAATTTTCCCTGATAATTTGAAAAAGAAAAGACCCTACTGTAAAATAAGATTCCCTGTAACCGTCATTTTTTTATTAACTACCACATGCAGCTTCGCCCCTGCAGCAATCGTTTGCGTAGTATTAAGAATACACTCATTATTTCCCAAAGGATAAATAACGATCTGGTCACCGGCAGGTAAAACAGCAGGCGGCATTGCTCCATTGGCCCAGTTGATTGCATTGGTCCAGTTGCCGCTGCCAACGAATGTATAGGTTTTAGGAGGCGTGCTGTTGCACATTACATAATTCAGTCTTTGCCAGATATCATCACATAATGTAAACGGCACTTCGCCGGAAGCGGGATCATCGCCCATCCTTACAACTACCAATCCTTTTGAAGGAGCTATACTTACGATCTGTCCGTTCTTACCAATGGCCGCATACATATCCGATGGCGCAGCAGGCGCATACGAACCTGGTATTTTTAATTGCGAAGATGGTACCATGTAAGAACCTTTGCCATTGAGCCATGTGAGGTAACCATACGCATAATTCAAAGGCTGCGATGTGTTGAGCATGTCATTGATATAGCCTGCGTCGTTCAGCAGCTGTGTATTGTTCCATTTAAATTTATTTTGCAATAGAAGCCCGAATCTTGCCATGCTGCGGGGCTTGCTGTAAAATACATTATTGTAATCAACCGTGATCCAGATACCCGTCATGCCTGTTTGAGCCTTCAGTACATTTTGTGTGTACACATTGATGTTTTGGCCAGTTGCATTGGTGATCACTCCTTCCAGCAAAGTATAAGGCGCATTGTGATAGGCCCATCTCGATCCTGCAGGGGCAAGGTATTGCAGGCACGGAGGATCGGTACAATATACATCGCCGCCATCATCCAGGCCTGTTGTCATGGTTAACTGGTGACGGATAGTGATGCTGTCTTCCTGCTGCCGGGTAAGGCTTGTCCAGCCATGGCCTAAATATTTTGCACTCGTATCTGATAAAGAAAGATAGCCCTGCTCCTTCGCTTTTCCTACAAGGTAAGCCGTGATCGTCTTGCCCGCCGATGCCCAGTACCAAAGGCTATCTTCTGTAAATGTTCCGAAATAATGTTCCAGCACAATCCTTCCATCCTTTAAAACGATAAAAGCCTTGGTATTACTTTGCCCGAGAAAATTGTAGAGAGAGTCGATCCTGTCCGTACACCAGCCCAGGCTTGCAGGATCAGTAGTAGCCCATGTGTTTCCAACCAGTGGTGGAAAATAAAGGGCCTGCGCCGGGGAGCGGTTAACAGAGAACAATAAAACAATGGCTAAAAAATATCTCATACAGTTGGTTGAGTGAGTTAGACGATAACAATGATAAAAGTTTAATGATGCCTGTAAAAAAATTATTTTCTACAGCCTCAAAGCTTTCGCCCTAATTCGTTATTGTAAGCATTTATATCAAACTCCATAAATATTACAGAGCTGGATACAGTAAAACATATCATCAATGGCGATTTTTCCGGGCGGGTTGAGTAAAAAATTGCTGAATAGGAACGTTACCCTTACCACAGGATAAATATCTTATTCTGGATAGGCTGTTACAATGCTGCCACCGGCATCTGTTATTATTACCATCCTGTACGCTGCTTCTCCGCTTTTATTAAAGCCGATAGGCTCTTTAAGATCAAGACATCTTTTTACATGAGTGCAGCCCTTCATGGCTTCTCCTTCAATAACAGCCGCTTCTTTTAAATGCTCCATAATTGAGGCAACAGGAATATTAAATTTACCCGTACCGGGATGCCGCATGGTCTTGTAATAATGCCGCTCTATGATGTGCGCCAAAGCAGTAATGCTTAGCCGGTAAGTTTTCCCGTTCAACAATTTAATACCGGGCGGATGCAGCCCGTTCACACATTGCAGGCTCAGTTCATTCAGCCATGCCTGTGTATCTGATAGCAACATCAGCAAACGCAGCAATTCATTTTCATCGGGTATACTATTCATTTTAATAGTTTACGGTAAGTAACAAAGGCTCAATAAAGAACCATTAAATATTCAATAATTAGTTTGGGAAATAAAGTGATGTAACTGGGTCAATAAATCAAAATACTGCTGCTGTATTGGAAATCTCTTTCTTTTAAAATATATTTGAATACAGTACCTGATTACATCAAATTTAATCCAGCAGGAATGAATATCCAAGGATGTATAAGTCCTGTTAATAAATTAATTCCCTATGAATTTTTTCAGCAAAAATCTTAAATATTTACGCAAAGCCGCAGAGCTTACGCAGAATGATCTCGCAAAGGAGGTGTCCAAACAAAATACTTCTATCAGCAATTGGGAAAAGGGAAATAGCATCCCAAGTATTGAAGACTTTATCCTTCTTTCCAAGTATTTTAATGTTCGACTTGACCTGCTTATTACAGTAGACATAGAAAAGGCAGGGCTTATTGGCGGGTCCCAAAAAGATGATCCGGAGGAGAACTCCGGTGAATACGATGCGTTCGATTTCCCGGATCAACAGATCAATGAGCCAGATGAACCTTTGTTGACAAAAGTATTGGGTGAGCTTAAAAAGCTGAACGGTAATGTGGGAAAGCTGAGAGTAGAAGTAAAGAAAAAAATAGAAGGGCAATAAATCAATCATTGCCGGCTCTATAGAAGTTTCCTGTAAGGTAGCTCCTACGGAGTTTACATCCTAGTATATCTAACCTCTACAAATAGGTTGTGCAAATGGTACGGTATTGTTTCTGATTGGCAATTGTTTTTTAATATGTCCAGGCTCTGCTATCCGTTTTGATTTATCAGCCTTCAGACTCCGTAGGAGTCTCCTGTGTATACCCCAAAGACATAACCGGTTACCTAAACTCCGTAGGAGTTCCCTGAAAAATTGGTCTATAAAGCTCACATCCTATCAATATTTAAAGCCGGCGCTTTATCTGCAATTCGTAATTCTACGATAGGAAATTTACCCTTTTCTTTAATTTTCTCCGTAATTACTGTGCTTTCAAAAAAGAGCAGTATTGCTCTTGTACAGCAACAGATATGGGCGCATCTTTGTATCAGAAGTTGATTGATACGTTTAAATATCAATCATATCCAATTCCTTTTAAAACCAACAAGATTTTTTTCCAATATCCAATTAAAAGATCAAATCCAATATCAGTCAACTTCTAATTTTTTCCAATATCCTGTCCGAAAGTGACCACCACAAGCAACAAAAGATTTTTAAAAGTTCCGTAAGCAATTACGGAACTTTTTTTATGTGCTGTTTTAGTTACAAAGTACAGCCAACACCTCCTCCGGTAATTCATAATTTTAATATCAAAAAAATACCTCCCGGGGGGTTCCGGGAGGCGCTATCAATCATGCTGGTAAACGACCGTGATCTTGCTTTGGTTCAGGGGTAAACAACAGTGGATATTGGAAGGTTTAAGATTTTATCAGGGCTGTTGTTATTTGAATACAAAGAAACAACAGTACAGGAAATTAATATGTAAATAAAACATATATTGTTTTATAGTATCGGTACTACAAACGATCATTGAGCTGTCTCTTTCCTGTAGTACATAAATAAGCACTAACTTGAAAACAAATTAAATGCATGCTTACAGCTATCTATCCAAAGCTACCGATGCGTAGCAAACAAGCTACCCGGGATTTTTATACCAGCCAGTTAAGCTTTGTGGTAGCAGGTGATTACCCTGATTACCTCATTGTAGAAAGAGATGGTCTCCAGCTTCACTTTTTTGAATTTGCCTCTTTAGCCCCGAAAGAAAATTACGGGCAGGTGTACATACGCAGCAATGATATTGACGGCCTTTATAAATCCATGCTGGATAACAATACGCCGATACATCCAAACGGCCCATTGCAAAACAAGCCCTGGGGAATGAGGGAATTTTCTTTACTGGACCCTGATAATAACCTGCTTACTTTCGGCCAGAGCATTTAACCTTTTGTATTCAGCTCCTTTTATCAACCTGCAATAAATAGTTGCTGCTTTTAAAAACTTCTGACAGCTCTTACATAACGACCGCTTGACGGAGGCATGTTAAACAATTGGCCGGTGGTAAAATCCAATATCTGGGCCATGGTCCCATCTACCTGTGTAGAGCTCCAGAAACGGCCAGCACCCAGTGCAGGCAAGGAGTTTCTTTGGGCATACATCAGGTATACTTCGTCAATAGAGGGCATATACCAGTCGGAAAAACCATTTTGCACCAGGTCGTTGCATAGCTGTGCGCCAATACCTGCTGTAGTGCAGGCAGCAAGAATAGCATTGGTATTGGACTGCCCGGTGCCAATGGCCGAAAGTTTTGCACCGGGAATGTCTGTACCATAGCAGCCGTAAGGAATAAAGCTACCCAGATCGGTCGTTGCCGCGGCAATTCCGTGCAAGCCTGATGCATCCAGGTAAATGACTATACCTCCTGCGGATGGATGATAAGCGCCAAGCTTGGGCAATACCAATGTATTGTCGTAATGCAGCCATTCTGTTCCATTGAAAAAACAAGGCTTATTCTGATCCGTATTGTACACCGTAAGCCCGGCAACAGGTGAAGCAATGTTTTTTATCTGTTGCATATCTAGCCTGGGCAATAAAAGCCCCTTATTTGTGCTGCTGATATCAAGTGCGGCAGAAGCAGATGGATTATTGGTACCGATGCCTACCTGTGCAACACAGGGCAATGCAATGGATACCCATATCAATAGTAATAAGCAGGTGATGCGCATGGGTAAAATTGGTTTACGAGGAAAAAAATTGCAGGCTTCAAATTGCAGCAATTTTTTTTAAAAGCCATACCCTTTTTACAGGATATTCACAGTTCTCCTTTTTGGCAATTGTTGGCACAGTAATGGAAAAGATACGTGTATAACAGTATTCTTTAACACCAATACGCTTTTATGAACTTATCAGAATTTAAGCACCTCGACCTGCAGCACCAGGTATTGGTTTATGCAGGAGGCATAGCAGTAGGAAGATACGAGACCAGCGGCATCATTGCAGAATGCCGGCAGGTTGATGATTTTTACGTGGAATGCGAAGTACACCTGCACAACGACTGCAACTGTGTTTTGTACTGCCACAGGAACACCGCTTTCCTCGATAAATATTTTAACCAGCTTCCACCAATTGATCTCGATGAAATTTTAATGCATTGATAGCAACCAAATTGATGCCTGCAAAAACCGGCACCATTTTTTCGGTAATATTTTGGAGCGCCTGATCCGTGCAGACCGAAGTATTCACCTAACACCTTACCTATGAATAAGCATGCAGACCCGCCCGGGAATGATAACGGGCTGGATATCCTATCCGCCGCAGGATTGGTATTATCAGCCCTCGGTATTTGTTTAATCTGCTGGTTGCTTCTGCAATCCATTAAAACAATAAGTTGTATAGATGCCACTGCAACACCGGATGGCTATATCCTGCTGCTGCAATAAAACGGGTATCAATAAACAACAATGCCTGCGCCACTATCTTCTGCGGCATACATTACCCTTACATTGATGATATACTGCCGTCCTTTTACCAGGGGTAAAGTGATCTTTGTATTTTTTTCCTGCCCGCTGTCATCGTCGCCGGAGAGGTAATGTTTTTTCTTTTTATCTTTTTCGGAAACAACCATCACCGTATCCATTTCACCGAATGTCTGAAATGTATATTTTTTAGTAAGCGGCGCAGTAAAAGCAAAGTCAGCCTGTTCTCCCGACAGCGCACCGATCATTTCTGATTGCAATACTTTGAGCGACGTAACGGCCCTTGTAGCTGCCAGCACAGGATAGAATTGTTTGATGCCTTTTATATCTTCTTTAGACAATACACCGGGTGGAAAAATACCGTTCTTAAATTGCAACGGCTTTTTAATTAGGCCAGGGCCAAATTCATATTGCATGATAGACTTTGCATCCCAATTAGAACCCCTTACCTGGTTAGGAGAAATTTTATCAAGGATGTTCCGGTCTATTTCGCCTTTCGACCAGTTGTTGGGCTCGCCGGAAAATTCTTTGTACACGGCGGCAGTATTCCATTCAATGCCCGTAAAAGGGCTTTGGTGTTCATGCTGAAAGCCAATGGTATGGCCTATTTCATGCAATGCGGTGGTCATACCATATGCATCGGTAAGGTCCCAGCCGAAATTCATGGTACGCTCTTTTTTAGGGATGGTCAAAACATCCCGGCCTACATACGACCAGGAACCATCGCTATGATCGAAGCCTATGCGGATCATTGCTTCAGCCTTCGTCATTACTTCTGTAAAGCTGATACCAATACCCAGTGATTTCCATTTTTTAAATGCCTGCCTTACTACGTCCTGTTGCCTTTTGGCACCTTCAATGAACATATAGGTAAGCTCCGTTCCATTTACCCATTTTTTATTGGAACTCATGATGAACCGCATCCGGCTGGAAGAAATATTTTTATCGAATGTTTGCAGGATAAGGCGTGGCTGCGAGCACAATTTTCTTTGCTGATATTTTTTTGTCATGATATAAGGTTTTACGGTTTAAAATACCAATGATCATTGCAACAAGGTATAGCAGCAAATAAAGAAATGCAAGAGGGTTTTCACCGTTCTTTAAATGTTTTTTTCCTGTTTTTTAAGATTTGCCAGGAAGTTGGAAGATGCGCTTGTTGAAGCTTTTGTTAAAATAAACCGCCTTCCACAAGCTCAGGCTGACAACATTTTTTCAAACTAAAATCACTGCCGGGAAAATTGCTACCGCTGAGCATAGCAGGGATTGAAGCGGAAATAAAAAAGCAGGGCGGTAAACATTTAAACAATGCTACACTTCCCTGCTTTTTTATTGAAGCGAAAAGCCCGTGACCGATGCCGGGAACGGTTGGGTGCTGATGCTCCTTATAAATTATTTACGGTCACTTTTACCGCAGCCATTGCCCTCAGTTCGGTTGCAATAGCATTGGCGTCCAAACCTATTTCGTTGTACAGTTCTTTTGGCGTACCATGCTCCACCAGCCTGTCGGGAATACCCATGATCTTCACATCGGCTTTATAACCATGCTCATTCATAAATTCCAGCACAGCGCTGCCGAAACCACCGATAATGGTTCCGTCTTCGATAGTAATTACTTTATTGAATTTACCGAATACTTCGTGCAACAATTCTTCATCCAAAGGCTTTGCAAAACGCATATCATAATGCGCAGGATTAATGCCTTCTGCTTTTACATCACGAATGGCCTGTGCAGCAAAATTGCCCGGATGACCGAATGATAATATTGCTACGCCTTCACCATCTTTCAGCCTGCGGCCTTTACCGATCTGAATTTCTTCAAACGGGTATTTGGTGGCCATGGTATCTTTCTGCAGGTCGGCATTCACACCTTCGCCTCTTGGATAACGGATAACGATCGGGAGTTTGGTAGATTCCAGTTGAGCAGTGTACATGAGGTTGCGCAGCTCTCTTTCATTCATCGGTGCGCTCACAATTAAATTAGGCACACAACGCATGTAAGCGATATCGTAACAACCATGGTGCGTAGGGCCGTCTTCGCCCACCAGTCCTGCCCTGTCGAGGCAGAATACCACGGGCAGCTTTTGTATGGCCACATCATGTATCACCATATCGTAAGCCCTTTGCATAAAGGAAGAATAGATATTGCAAAACACTTTCATACCCTGCGTTGCCATACCGGCGCTTACCGTTACGGCATGCTGTTCTGCAATGCCTACATCAAATGCACGATGCGGCATAGCTGCCATCATGTATTTTAAGGAGCAGCCGCTCGGCATAGCCGGGGTGATACCGAATATTTTTTCATTCTTCTCCGCCAGCTCAATCATGGTATACCCAAATACATCCTGGTATTTCATTGGCTGCGGCAGGTCGAATACTTTCTTTTTTATCTGCCCGGTCACTTTATCAAACAGGCCCGGTGCGTGCCAGAGCGTCTGGTCTTTTTCGGCCAGCTCGTAGCCTTTTCCTTTCACCGTTTTAATGTGCAGGATCTTCGGACCGGCAATATCTTTGAGGTCGTTCAGCGTATCAACCAGCTTGGTAACATTGTGCCCGTCTATCGGTCCGAAATAACGAAGGTTCAGTGCTTCAAACAGGTTGCTGCTTTTGCTCACCATACCTTTGAGGCTCGCTTCCATTTTGCTCGCCATGTCACGGGTAAAGTTTTTGCCGATCGGCAGCTTACCCAGTGCCTTCCACACATTATCCCGCAGGTCATTGTAAGTATGCGATGTGGTGATATCCGTTAAATATTCTTTGAGCGCTCCCACATTGGGATCAATGCTCATATTATTGTCATTGAGAATAATGAGCAGGTTGCTTTTTTCAGCACCCGCATGGTTCATGGCTTCAAAAGGAAGGCCAGCCGTCATGGCACCGTCGCCGATCACAGCAATATGCTGCCTGTCTTTTTCGCCTTTGTAATGGCTGGCCATGGCCATACCCAATGCTGCAGAAATAGAAGTAGAAGAATGCCCAACACCAAAGGTATCGTATTCGCTTTCGCTTCTTTTGGGGAAGCCGCTCAATCCATGGTATTTCCTGTTACTGGGAAAAGCATCCCTCCTGCCAGTGAGTATCTTATGACCGTAAGCCTGGTGGCCCACATCCCATACCAACTGATCGTAAGGGGTATTGAAAACATAATGCAATGCTACACTCAGTTCCACCACGCCGAGGCTGGCGCCGAAATGCCCGCCGTGTACGCTCACCACATCAATAATATACTGGCGCAACTCGGTGCTTAATTGCAGCAGCTGGTCTTTATCCAGTTTTTTAAGATCGTCAGGGTTATTGATGGTTGCCAGCAGGCTGCCAGGTTGTATTTCCATTGAAGTAAAAATAATTGTAAAGGTACAGTTTAATATTCGCTGATTTTATCATGCAAATGAACATTTTTTGTTGACACAAAGCCCCGTTTAGCGGTGATATTTTAGTCCTTTTCCATTGATTTAACAGTTTTTAGCCCTTTTTGTTGTGTAAATCCCGTGCTGGCACCAATTTTTCATTAGAACAGGAACAAACAGGCCCTAAACAAAAGCGTATGAGCAAAGGATTAAAGATCGGTTTAATAAGTGTCGCCGTTATTGTACTGGCTGCTTTTACTTACTGGCAGCTGGTAAAAAAAGGCGTGATCCGCAATGTGATCCAAAAAGCAGTGAGCAAGGGAACAGACAGCACTTATTATGTAAAATATGAAAGCTCCAGCATTGATGAAATAGCAGGCAATGCCAGCTTCACCAATATTGTTCTACAATCCGATTCCTTGCAGCAGCAGCTATATAGCGATGATACGTCGGCCATTGCCAAAGAAATTTTTAATGTGCGCATTGGCAAGCTGAATATTCTCGGCGCCAATATTCCTTCCTTTCTGAAAAAAAATACTATTGAAGCAAGGCAGATAGAGATCATTCAGCCCATCATTACCATTGTACGCACAGGCAAGCAGGGCGATATGAAAATGTCGAGAGAAGATTCACTGGCATTATACGATCGCATTACCGGTAAGTTCAACAGCATACAGGCGGGAGAAATTATCATCAGTGATGGCACCGTAGCTTTTGCGGATGGGAAAAAACCACCCCATACGATCATACAGGGCATTAATATCAACCTGAAAAATTTAAAGATCGACAGCACACGCAATTACGATAACCTGCTGAGCTATTTTATAAAAGACATTGATGCATCCATTAAAAGCGTAACAACGACCAGCCCAAAAAACGGCAACCGGTTTTTGCTGGAAGGTGTACAATACAGCGCACCGCAGCGTTTTGTAAAAGTGAACTGGATATTGCAGAAGGATAGTAAAACAGGCGAAACACTGATCGGCTTAAAAGACAACCGTATCAGCGGTATTTCTACCAATGATTTTATTTTGAACAGGAAGATAAAGGCAGATACAGTAAGCAGTGCCGGCGGCATTGTAAGCATTTACCGCAATAAAAGAAGCGGGGCCGTAAATGAAGAAGTGGAATTGGACAATGATTTTTTTGATGAAGCGCAAATAAAAAATATCCGCCTGGGAAGCACAACGCTGAATATTTACAACAGGGCAACTGCAACTGCTGCACCAATGACCATAAAAAATATCCGCTTTGCTGTAAATGATATTGCGGAAGTACATGATGGCACCAATTTAAAAAGATTATTCAGCAACAGTAACTGGAATTTTTCCGGTGACGGATTGAGCTTTAATACCAAAGACAATTATTACAAGATTGCCATCGGTCCTTTTGCGATGAACAATGCGAATACCACTTTGCAGCTGAACAAAGTATCCTTCATTCCATTGCTGAGCGAAGCAGAGTTTATGAAACGGCATACATTCCAGCACGACCAGTACAATTTTGTTTTTAATAACCTGGTACTCACAGGCGTTGATGCACAGGCGCTGATCAATGAACAAAAAATAATTGCGGAGCAGGCTAGCCTGCAAGCCATTTTAAAAGTGTACAACGACCGTACGCTGGATTTTGACACGGCAAGTAAGATCGGTTTGTACCCACACCAGATGCTGTACGATTTAAAAGTACCTGTAAAAATAAAAACAATGAAAGTGCATGACAGTCGTGTTTCGTACAGGGAAAGGGGCAGGCTGTCAACACAGGTGGGAGAAGTATTTTTCAGTGATATCAATGCTACTATTACCAACCTCTGCAATATAAAAGAAGCACTTGCGGCCAACAATATGCTTACGCTGAATGCCACTGCAAAATTTATGGGACTGGCGGCTTTAAAAACCACCTGGAAACTGCCGGTAAATACAACCAATGGTGCATTTAATGTAACAGGTGATATTGGTGGCTTTGATGCAACAAAGATCAACAGCATTACCAAACCACTGGGCATGGCAAGCATTGAAAGCGGGAATATAAAAAGTGTGCGTTTTGATATGAGTGGGGATGATCATGGTAGCAAGGGAGATCTTGTAGTGATCTATGATAAACTGAAAATAAAAATGCTGAAGAATAAGGGGGATGAAAAGCCGGATATCCGGACAAAAACAGTAACGAGCTTTATTGCGAACCTGATCATGAAAGATGCGAACCCATCGGGAGGAAAGACCCGGGCGGCGGCGATTGCATTTGAAAGGGATAACAAAAAATCTTTCTTCAACCTGTTATGGAAGAGTATTTTCCAGGGAACAAAAAAGGTAGCGAGCGGGAAGAGTGATGGAAATAAGGAATAAGAAATATAAAATTAGAAATAAGGAAGTTGGTTAAATGCAAGAAGGTTAATTTATGGAGACTGGCTCATCGCTAACAGCTCAAAGCTCACAGCTAATAATTCGGTTTGAACCCTAACATCGGTGCAGGATCGGGGCAATTGAGCAAATAATACGCTGCTTCACTTGGCTTGCACACACCCGGATAATCTCCTTCTTTCAGTTCCATATTTTCAATTACCTGGAAATGCAGGTGTGGTGGCCAGTGGCCGTTCTCTTCCGGCTTGCCGAAATGCCCTACCACTTGCCCACGGGTGATATAGGAGCCTTCCTGTACTTTACTAAGGTCCGCAAGGCTCAAATGCCCATAGAGTGTATAAAAAGAAATAGTTTCTAATTGATGCAATAAAATAATGGTAGCACCATAGTCACCAAAATTATCATTGAATGCATAGCTGTGTATCATGCCGCCCATCGGCGCATACACAGGTGTTCCCGCAGGTCCCCAGATATCAATACCTAAATGAATGGAGCGGGCTTCTTCGCCGCCGAATAATTCACTGCGGCGGTACAGCACCCTGTCTTCGTTGTAGCCACCAATGCCATAGCTGGCTTTTTGTGAGAGCAATGTATCGTTCACCCATTCTGCAAAGCTGAATGTTTCGGCAATGATCTCTTTGGTGGGAATATTTTTACTGGCTTCTGAAAAATCGAATTGAAAAAACTTCTCCTTTGCCGCATCAAATTTTATGACCGGGTGAAATTCCTTTGCATTCTTTTCCAGTATGCGGGAGAGATTGGTAGATGCTACAGCTCTTGACATGGAGTAAAATTAGGAAAAAAAGGTCCATAGTCCATGGTTAATAGACCATACAGGTGCTATCAACGATGGTCTATAGACTATCAGCTATAGACTAAATCACTACATTCACCATCTTCCCTTTCACAAAAATGATCTTCTTCGGCGCTTTGCCTTCCAGCCATTTTTGAACGATGTCGTTTTGAAGCACCAGTTCTTCCACCTGTGATTGTTCAAGGTTGAGCGCTAATGAGATAGTGGTCCTTAATTTACCATTTACAGAAACAGGATATTCTTTTGATGTTTCCACTAAATATTTTTCTTCCAGCTTCGGATAAGCCGCATCCAGTATGCTGCCTGCATTGCCCAGCTGGCTCCACAGTTCTTCTGCAATATGCGGCGCATAAGGCGTGAGCAATATCAGTACATTTTCCAGCACTTCTTTTTTATGGCATTTGGCATCTGCCAGCTCATTCACACAAACCATAAAAGCGCTGACAGCGGTATTAAAAGAAAAATTCTCTGTATCCTGTTCTATCTTTTTAATGGTACGGTGCAAAATTTTCATTTCCGCATCCGACGCTTTTTCGTCTGTCCATATTTTTCCTTTTACTTCATCGTTGAACAAGCGCCACAGTTTTCTTAAAAAACGATGCACACCTTCAATACCCTTTGTATCCCAGGGCTTGCTTTGTTCTACCGGGCCAAGGAACATTTCGTACATGCGGAAAGTATCGGCGCCATATTTTTCACACAACTCATCCGGGTTAACGGTGTTGTATTTTGATTTGGACATTTTTTCTACTTCTGCGCCGCAGATGTATTTACCACTTTCTTCAAGGATAAATTCTGCTTGTGCATACTCTCCATTTTTCCACTCTTTAAATTTATCAATATTTAAATCTACTCCATCAACTATATTAACATCTACATGAAGCGGTGAATACAAAATATCACTTATACCATCCCATTCACCATATGGTCCAAGGAATTGTTGAATTTTTTCAACCAGATTTTTAAATTCCTCCGAGTCATTCTTATTAGCACTAAAAAGTATATCGTGTGAAACGAAAATCGGCTGTGATTTTAGTTTTGATGGCCCAGTTAATGCACCAAATTTAAATGCATCAATTCTATACACAAACCTGCTACTCCCCTGTATCATCCCCTGGTTCACCAATCGTTTAAACGGTTCATCATATCCTATCAATCCAAGGTCAAATAACACTTTCGTCCACATACGGCTGTACAGCAAATGACCCACCGCATGTTCTGTTCCGCCTACATACACATCCACCTGGTTCCAGTAATCACTTGCTTTGCGGTCGCAGAAAGTAGTGTTATTGTGTGGGTCCATGTAGCGTAAAAAATACCAGGACGAACCTGCATAGCCCGGCATGGTACTCGTTTCCATTTGTGCAGCAGTCCATTCAGGAATATTCGCCAGTGGCCCTTCCCCCTCCGGACCGGGACCATATTTTTCTACATGCGGCAATTCTACCGGTAATTCATTTTCACTCATCGCTACAGGAACACCGTCGATCCATTTTATAGGAAACGGTTCTCCCCAGTAACGTTGACGGCTGAAACCGGCATCCCGCATTTTATAATTCACTTTTCTTTTACCAATGCCCAGCTCCTCAATTTTATTCACCGCCACGCCAATGGCATCTTTCATCAGCAGGCCATTTAAAAAATCGCTGTTCTCTAAAATGGCATCCTTGGTTGCATTGGCTTCCTCACCATTGTAATGGCTGCCGATGATATTGGTAACAGGAATATTAAAATGTTTCGCAAAATCAAAATCCCTCTGATCGCCGCAAGGCACCGCCATTATTGCACCTGTGCCATAACCCGCCAATACATATTCTGCTATCCAGATCGGAATTTCCCTGCCATTAAAAGGATTG
>CAYOLS010000016.1:0-26801 GCA_964404845.1 uncultured Ferruginibacter sp.
AACAATAATTTGCTTAACACGGTTTCCATTTGCTCATCGGCATTCGTCACCATATAATCTTTCACCAGTTCCTGCAATGCAAGAAATCTTTCTTCTACCAATGCATCGGTGGTTTCATCACCCTGTGCAGTAAGCCGGAGCCTCACCATTCCATAGTTTGGTAAATAAGCCAGCTTTATATTTGGGGGCAGCGATGTTTCAAAGTCCTGTATCATATCAGCGATCATGGATTCGCCGATGCCGAATGTGAGTAATGTTCTATGGCTTATTTGCCCGGGACTGAATTCTTTTAAGAGCAAAGGAATTACATCATCGCTCATCATGCCCTGCATTTCATGCGGTACGCCGGGCATGCTGATAAATATTTTATTATTCTTTCGAAAGAGCATGCCGGGTGCTGTTCCTCTTTTGTTTTGCAGCACAGTACAAACATCCGGTACTTCCGCCTGTTTGATATTCCTGCCGGTAAGCGGTCTTTTAAAAACGCTTTCAAACAAATAGCGGACATTTTCCAATGCGGCTTCGTTAGTAACCAGTTTGCCGCCAAAATATTTACAGAGCAGGGGCTTGGTAATATCATCCGCAGTAGGGCCAAGGCCGCCGGTGATCAGTACAACATCTGCATTGGCTGATTCTTCATCCAGCGCTTTCCATATCTCATCCCATACATCACCTACTGCCACCCGTTTTTTTACCCTGATGCCTGCTTTGTTCAGTTCCTGCGCCATCCAGGCGCTGTTGGTATCAATAACCTGTCCTATCAGTAGTTCATCCCCGATGGTGATGATGGAAACATTAACCATTGATTGATTTTTAAAAAGAAATGCCTTCGTAAATATCACTTACAGCAACAGCGACCTGTACCGATTCAATTTTCAAAAGCTCATTTGAATTTTTTATTTCGGTAAGAAGCCAATTGTTGTCTGCCAGCCTTGTATGCTTTTCAACATATACATTTTCTGAGTCGATCAGAATGTATTCTTTAAGAGTTGGGATATCCCTGTATAATTTGAATTTTATGCCCATGTCGTAGTTGCGGGTAGAGGAGGATAATATCTCTATTATAACAGAAGGATTTACTGCTGTGCCAAATTTATCATCTGTTAATTCAGGATTACCGCAAATAATAGAAAGGTCAGGGTACGTAAATAATGTATTTGGAGGTATGTGAATACGAAGATCGTTTCCAAAAGGCTGGCAGGGTTTACCTTTTAATTTATTCCCCAGTTCTATCATAATATTCCTCGATATGATGACATGCTCTAATGAAGCCCCACTCATCGCAAATATTTCGCCCTGGTAGTATTCATGCTTTTCTGTTGCCTTTCGCTCTTGTTCCAGGTATTCTTTAGCAGAAATAAAATTGTATTTGGGCGCCGGCTCTTTTACTTCGTTTTCCATACAACAAATTTAATTCTTTTAGATTTGGGAAATAAATAAACGATCATGAAGTTTTTATTTTCGGCAGTACTTGTTCTATTTTTCATATCAATGCAGGCCCAGCCAGCAACAGAGCGCATTAAAACAGCGATGAATGCTATGGAAAAAGACGACCAGTTTGCGCATGCTTCCATCGGGCTTTATATTATTGACAGTAAAACCGGGCAGGTGATTTTTGATAAGAATTCACAATTGGGCCTTGCACCTGCCAGCACACAAAAAGTGGTAACAAGCGCAGCTGCCTATGAGCTGCTGGGAAAAGATTTTACTTATCGATCAACATTGGGATACGCAGGCAATATTAAAGATGGTATGCTCAACGGCCGGCTTATATTCACTGGTTCCGGCGATCCGACATTGGGAAGCTGGCGCTGGAAGCAAACCAATGAAGCTGCTTTCAAAGAAAAATTACTGGCGGCATTTAAAACACAGAAAATAGATGCTGTCAATGGTGACCTCATCATAGATGAAAGTAAATTTGAAAGCCAGGCAACACTTAATGGCTGGACATGGGATGATATCGGGAATTATTACGGAGCAGGTATATGGGGTGTGAACTGGCATGAGAACCAATATGATCTTTTCTTAAGGCCCGGAGCCAAAGAAGGAGACCCGGTTGAAATACTATCAACTGATCCAGTGCTGAACAACATTCAATTCATCAATGAATTAAAAACCGGTAAAGCGGGCAGTGGTGATAACAGCATCATCTATTTACCGGAAAACGGAACGGTAGCCGCCGTTCGTGGTACTGTGCCTGCAGGCGTAAGCAAATTCAAAGTATCTGGCGCTGTTCCTAATGGCCCTGAGCAAATGGCACTGACCATTGAAAAAATATTGAAGACAGCAGGGATCAATGTTTCAGGTAAGTCAATGACAGAAAGATCATTCGCCCTTAATGGAAAGGAACTGCAATATTCAAGCACTGCATTAGTTGAGTTTAGTTCTCCGCCATTGGATTCTATCAACTACTGGTTTCTCCGGGAAAGCGTAAACCTGTTTGGCGAGGCATTGGTAAAAACAATTGCATTAAAAAAGAAAGGTTTCGGTACCACCAGCGATGGGCTTGGTATTATTAAAGAATTATGGAAGTTAAAAGGCATTGATAATTCAGAGTTGAAGATAAAAGATGGCAGCGGACTTTCTCCTGCCAACAGGGTTACGCCACATGCATTGGTTAGCATTATGCAATATGCCGCAAAACAATCATGGTTTTCGTCTTTTTATAATTCATTGCCTTTACAGAACAATATAAAAATGAAAAGTGGTTATATCGGTGGTGTAAGAAGCTATACAGGCTATATTAAAAGCAAAACAGGAGAAGAATATACTTTTGCTTTTATTATTAATAATTTTGATGGAAGTCCTGGCTCAGTAAGAGAAAAAATGTGGAAGCTTCTCGATCTCCTGAAGTAAGAGAAAGCGGAATAATAAGTAATCAATAATTAATAATCGATCAGGCGCTCTTAGTTATCAATCCTAAAAATAGCTCTTCAGCTTCTCCGTCAGCTGCTCCGGCATATTACAGCGCTTCATCGTTTTGGCATCCATAAAGTAAAGCGTTACATCACCTACATTCAGCAGCTCATCTGCTTCATTGTAAATTTCGGAGTGGAAGACGATCTTGTGATGCGCCGGTAATTCCTGTAAGGTAGTTTTTACAGTGATCAGGTCGTCATATTTGGCAGGCCGTAGAAATTTGCTGTGAATATCCACCACCGGCATGATGATGCCCATGGCTTCAATGTCTTTGTAGGTATAACCCAGCACACGAATGGCTTCCGCACGACCGATCTCATAGAACTGTGCGTAGTGCCCATGGTAAACAATACCCATCTGGTCGGTGAGGGCGTAGTGAATGCGTATCTGTGTTTCTGTTGTGTACATTGTTGTTAGTCCATAGTTAATAGTCCATGGTCCATGGTAGATAACTCAGTTGCAAAGGGTTGCTTACTATAGACTATCTACCATGGACTATGGGCTTCTTTTTATTTCCCCATCATGCCATCCACGCTTATCTTACCCGGACCAATAAACAACAGGGTGAGGTAGCCGGACAGGTAAAGCGTAGCCATTTCACCTTCGCCTAAAAAATCGGAATTATGTGCTTTAAATAAGGCCACACACATTACAATGATAACGGGTATTGTTGCCAGGCGGGTAAACAGTCCGATCAGGATGAACAATGCGCAGAAAAATTCAGCGAAAATGGCAAGACTTAGCGAAACACTTTGTCCAAGTCCTAAAAAATTCATGAACTGGCCTTTGTATTCAGCAAAATGCATCAGCTTCTGATAGCCATGTTTCATCATTAGTCCACCCATGCCTAAGCGTAAAATAAGTGTACCTGCATTAAATGCACCTGTAGTGTAAGAAGTGGAAGTGAGTTTTCCCATAAAATATTAGTTTTCGTAAAAATAATTAAACTACAGCAAATAGAAATCCACAGCCCTGTATAAATTGTTTTGCATTTTACCAATCCTTTAACGGGCAAATAGCATTAGTTTCGTTTGTTTACAGAGGGCAAGTACATTTTTCTTTGAAGTTATGTTTCGTTTTAATTTTTTGTCAGGCTGAGCTTGTCGAAGTCATTGTAACAGGAAGAACGCAAACGGGACAGTTATTTTTCTTTGGAATAATGTTTGCTAAAGTGCAACCATATTAATTTGCGCAGGAATTTTCATTCAATTAACCCACAATGAATCAAAAAATCTTCTCCCTGCTGTTTGCAGCGATCACCAGTGGTACAGCCATTGCACAACCCACTCATTCAGTTACCGATCCCGAAAAAAAATATAAAGAGGCAAAGGAGTTTTTTGTAAAAGAGCAATATGCTTTTGCCTATCCACTCGTAAAGGAGCTGAAGCAGCAGTATCCTCCCAATACAGCAAGCGATCACCAATATATCAACGACGATGTGAATTATTATTACATCGCCTGCGAGCTAAAGCTGATGCAGGAAGCTGGAGAGGCAGATGCGGTGGAGTATATCAGCAATACCACCAATGAACCGAGGGTACAGATCATGAGCTTTCACCTGGCGCATTATTATTTTTTGAAAGATGATTTTGCCAATGCCATTGATTATTTTGATAAAGCCGGTTACGATAACCTGAGCAATGACCAGATCGCCGATGCAAAATTTGAAAAAGCCTATGCGCATTTCAACCTGAAACAATTTGCGCTGGCAAAACCATTGTTCAACGAGATACACCAGTTACCGGATAACAAATATTATATTCCTGCGAATTACTATTATGGTTTCATCAGCTATTACGATAAGCAGTATGAAGAAGCATTAAGAGCATTCAAGCTGGTAGAAACACATGAAGATTATAAAGGAGTAGTGCCTTATTATATTGCTGAGATATATTATTTCCAGGGCAAGAAAGACCTGGCGCTTAGTTATGGTGAATCGGTGCTGGGCCGTGGTAGCACCCTGTATTACGAAAAGCAATTGAAATTGCTGATCGGGCAATTGTATTTTGAAAAGAAAGAGTATAAAAAAGCATTGCCTTTGCTGGAAGACTATGTGAACAGTTCCGATAAAGTGACCAAGGAAGTATTGTATGAGCTGAGCTTCTGTTATTACAAGGAAGGCATGAACAGCAAAGCCATTAAAGGGTTCAGGCAATTGAGCAATGAAAGGGATTCAATGGGGCAGAACAGCATGTACCTGTTAGGTGACCTTTACTTAAAGACCGGTGAAAAAGCCAATGCCCGGAATGCTTTTCAATATAGTGCTTTCAATAGCAGTAATGCATTGCAGCAAAAAGTTTCCCGTTTCAATTATGCAAAACTCTCTTACGAATTAGGTTACCAGGATGTGGCGCTGAAGGAAATGAAAGCTTACCTGAAAGACTATCCCAATTCAGAATATGATACCGAGGCAAAAGAAATTTTGGTAAACCTGCTTGCCAATACCAACAACTTTAGCGAAGCGCTCGCCTTGTATGAAAGCTTCGGAACGCCTACAGCTTCCATGCAGCGGGCTTATCCACGAATATTGTATGGAAGAGCTATTGAGTACATCAATGATCAGCAATTGAATCCTGCGGATGAATTGATGAGCAAGGTCATTTCCAATCAATATTCTGCAAGCCTGGTGCCTTATGCCAATTTCTGGAAAAGCGAGATCGCTTACCGCATGCAGCGCTATGATGATGCCATTCGCTTTGGTAATATCTACATCCAAAGCGGGGCGCCTGCGCAGGGCGAAGCCAACCCGCCGGCAGCAAGGTACAATGTAGGGTATAGCTGGCTGCACAAAGAGAACTACCAGAATGCGGTGGCTGCTTTTGAAGGGATTACAAAAACCGTATCAGCTACTTCTTCTGCATTGGCACAGGATGCGTATGTGCGGAGCGCAGATTGTTATTATATGCTGAGAGATTTTATTAAAGCCGGTAATATGTACGACCAGGTGATCAACAATGCTTTGCCACAGTCTGATTATGCTACTTATCAAAAAGCAATGATCGCCGGCGTAAAAAACAGTGCAGAAAAGATCCGCCTGCTGAACAGCATTGCCCGTAACTATCCAACAAGCACTTTGGTGCAGGATGTGAACATGGAAATAGCATCCACTTATATATCTGATGAAAAATTCAGGGATGCCATTCCTTACCTGAACAATATCATCCAGTCAAAAGACAATGGCCTGAAACCAAGGGCTTATTTAAAACTGGGGCTTGCACATTATAACAGCGATAACAATAAAGAGGCGTTAAGTAACTATGAAGCACTGATCAATAAGTATCCTCAATCTGCGGAAGCAGATGAAGCGATGAACATTATCAAAGATATTTATATCGAAGAAGGCAGGCCGAATGATTATGTGGCATTGATGCAAAAGAATGGTAAAGTAATTTCTATAAGCGAAGCGGATTCTTTGAATTATTCTGCTGCCATCTTACGCTACAACAACAACGATTGCACTGCTGCTATTACCAGCTTTGGCAATTACCTCAACCAGTTCCCGAATGGTTCTTATGCTATTGAAGCAAATTTCCTGCGCAGCACCTGCTATCAAAAAAATAAAGATTGGTCTAATGCTCTGAAAGGGTATGATTTTGTTACTGCCAAAGGCCTGAACAAATATTATGAAAGAGCAGCGCTGGAAGCAGCCCGTATCAGTTATTTTGAAGTGAAGGATTATGCCAATGCCAAAAAGTATTTTGAAATGCTGCGGGCTAATGCGGTGAACCAGGATAATTTGTTGGAAGCCTTGCGTGGTCTTGTAAGAAGCCATTACCTGCTCAAAGATTATACAGAAGCGAACACTGCGGCCAAAGAGCTGCTGACCAAGAAAGGCCTGAGTACAGATGATAAAGCTATTGCCAACCTGGTACTCGGAAAATCACAGCAGGTGGTAGGGGATTGTAATGCAGCCATTACATCCTTCAAAGCGGCAGCGGCTATCAATAAATCCTCCTGGGGTGCTGAAGCACGTTACGAAATTGCCAATTGTTATTTCACACTCAATAATCTATCAGCATCGGAAAAAGCAGCCATGGCAGTTATCAAGGAAACAGGTTCGTATGACCTGTGGGTAACCAGATCCTATATTTTGCTGGGTGATATTTTCATGCAGCAAAAAGATTATTTCAATGCAAAAGCTACTTACGAAAGTGTGGCTAAAAATGCAGGTATTGCAGAGCTGAAAACCGAAGCACAGCAAAAACTGGAGAAAGCAATAGCAGAAGAAAAACAATCATCCAAGATCAGTAACTAAAAAGTAATGCAGAAAGATTTTCAAATACTTTCTAATTCATCGAATATGAACAAAATAATTTTAATAACAGCCGGCTGTATCCTAACACTTAATGCAGTTGCACAGAAGGATACAACAAAAACGCAGACGATCGATATTACTTCATCCTTCAAACCTGTGTTGCGCAATGCGGTTAAGATCAATTTTTACGGATCTCAACTGCAGGCGGATACAAGCAGGCCCACATTGAATTATAACATTCCTTCGCAAAATTTATTTTATGCTTACCAGCCTATCGCATTGAGGCCGCTGGCTTTGGCGCAGGACACCAATCTCTACCTGGGTGGAAGGAATTTTGTAAAAGCCGGTTTTGGCTCTTACAGCACGCCTTACCTGGCAGCCGGGTTCAGTTTCGGTGATGGTAGAAAAAGTCTCGTGAATATCACAGGCGATTATATCGGTTCCAAAGGAAAAGACATCGAGTTCCAGGATTATTCTATTCTGAATGTGAAAGCTGCGGGAAGCATATTCACTGCTAAGAATGAAGTGTATGCTACTGCTTCTCTCAGCAGGAGGGATTATAATTTGTATGGCTACGATCATGCAGCTTTTACGTACGATAAAGAAGATGTAAGGCAACAGCTACAGGATATCGGCGTATCCATCGGTGCAAGAAATACAGCAGGCAATAGCCTCGGCATTAAATATGATCCTTCTATACAGCTCAATCTTTTCAGCAATGATAAAAGGCTGACGGAAACTACCATTGCAGTGAATGTACCGGTAGAAAAAAAGATAGGGGATGAGCTGACCATCATGGCTGCCTTTAAAGGTGAGTTTGCTAATTACAGGACCAAGAATATGAGCCCTGCTAACCTGCAGTTTAACAACAACCTTATCCAGTTAGCGCCGGCATTGGAGTATAAAACAAAGCTGATAAAAGTTCATGGTGGCCTTACACCGGTTTGGAACAACGGCGATTTTGAATGGCTGCCGGATATTTACGCAGAAGTGCAGTTACAAGAAAAAGTATTTATGCTGCAAGGCGGATGGGTAGGCCGGTATATTCAGAACACTTATCGCAACCTGTCTGCATTGAATCCCTACATTCTGCCGATCACTTCTTACAATAATACAAAGGAAGTAGAATACTATGGTGGCATCAAAGCCAGCCTGGGTAAGCATTTTAATTTTAATGCAAAAGCAGGACTCGTGCGTTATACCGATCTTCCCCTGTTCATTAACGATACAGCGACTGACATGAAAGGTTTCGTGGTAAGCAACGAGCGCAATATCAATAATTTCAGGATACATGGTGATCTTGCTTACATCAGCCAGGATAAATTTACAGTGACTGCAGGACTTACTTTTAATGGTTATACTGGCATGAAGGATAATGATAAAGCATGGCATGCCATTCCCATGGAGTTTACCAGCTCGCTCCGCTGGTGGGCATTTGACCGCTTTTTGCTGAAAGGGGATTTCTATTTCTTTAATGGAGGTAAATATCTTTCCAAAGGCAATGGCAGCATGTCGCTGGACGGCGGTACAGACCTTAGCGCAGGTGCAGAATACAAGATCAACAAGCAATTCAGTGCCTGGGTGAACCTGAATAATATCCTGAATGACAAATACGAACGCTGGCACAATTACCAGGTGTATGGCCTCAACGTTACCGGTGGTATCTTAATTCATTTTTAATGTTACATTTGCCGGGATGGAAAATTTGCTCACATCATATTTATACAACCATAAGAATTGCCCGCTGCCAACAGTTGGCTCATTGCTGGTACAAAGCAGCAGTGCATCCGGAGAGTACAGCGAAAAAAAAATGCTTGCACCAATCCCTGCAATACAATTTGTTTCCAGGGAAATAAATGCAGATGAATTGCTGCAATACATCTCACTCAAAAAAAATATTGATATACCGCAGGCTTCTGACCTTTTGAGCAGCTACTGCGACCGTTTGCTGCAGATGCAGCCCTACGAGGAAATAAAATTAGGCAGTGCAGGGAATTTTTATATTGATGCGGAAGGAGCCTTGCATTTCAAATCAGCTGCAATACCTGCTGCTTTTTTACCTTCGGTACCGGCAGAAAGGGTTATCCATCCTGATGCTTCGCACAACATGCTGGTAGGCGATACGCAAACCAATACTACTATTATGGCTGAACTGCTCAACCAGGATGATGCCCGTCGCCCCAGGTGGATATGGCTGGCGGCAGGCCTTGCAGTAGCAGGTTTGCTGGCTTTGGTAATGTATATGATGAATCGACAGCCCGGCAATACTTTCGGAAATTCATCCGGTATCCAGGCCCCGGCAGCACCCGCCACTTACCAATCTCCCGGAAAGTAAATTAAATTGGTTTTCTTTGCAGCCACAAATTGATTGGAATGATCCATTATGACCATTGCCCTGTTTGCGGGAGCGAAAAGATCGCTGATAAATTCGTAGTAAAAGATTATACCGTTTCCGGGGAGGAATACATGCTGCAGCAATGCGGCGATTGCAGTTTTGTGTTCACACAGGATATTCCTTCGCAGGAGGAGATAGGCCCTTATTATGCATCGCAGAATTATATCTCACACAGCAATACGCAAAAGGGACTGGTCAACAGCCTTTACCATAAAGTAAGGAAGATAACGCTGGCATCCAAGCGAAAAATGATCGTTGCAGAAACCGGTATTGCCAAAGGTAATTTGCTGGATGTGGGCTGCGGCACAGGCGCATTTTTAAATGAGATGAAAGCTGCGGGCTGGAATATCACGGGACTTGAACCCGATGAAACCGCCAGGAAAAATGCGCAGGAGCTGTTTGGCATTCAACCTAAACCATCACACGAGTTATTCAATTTACCGGAGGGAAGCTATGATGCGATTACCATGTGGCATGTGCTTGAGCATGTGCACCAATTGCATGAATATGTAGCGCAATTAAGGAAACTATTAAAGCCAGGCGGAAAATTACTTATCGCTGTACCTAACTATACTTCTTATGATGCGTCGTATTACCAGCGTTTCTGGGCGGCTTATGATGTGCCCCGTCACCTGTACCATTTTTCGCCGGCAAGCATGCGTGTATTGGTAGAGCAGCATGGCCTGCGTGTTGCTAAAACAAAACCTATGTGGTTCGACAGCTTTTATGTGAGCATGCTGAGTGAGCAGTACAAGAATGATAAGAGCAATATTATAGGAGCATTTTACAGGGGATTGATATCCAATATTAAGGCGCTGTCTGTTAAGGAACGGTGCAGTTCGGTAATATATGTTATAGATCATAGTCGATAGACTATGGACCATAGTTCATAGACGAGTACGATGCTTCGTTGCTTACTGATATATCTCCACAGTTTACTCTGACAAATTCTTTTTCTTGTCTATGGACTATAGTCTATCGACTATGGACTTCTTACTAATTCATCTTCACCTCAAACATCTTACTCCACCTCTTGCCCGTAATAAAAAATGATTTGCTGCTGCTGTCGTATGCAATGCCATTCAGCACATCCGCTCTTGCATTTTTTGCTTTTTGATCTGCCTTTATACTTTCAGGAAAATCAAGCCTGCCGACGATGTTGCCGGTTTTAGGATCGATCTTTACAATAATATCGGTTTGATATACATTGGCGTAAATGTATCCATCTACGTATTCCAGTTCATTGATATTATCAACAGGACCTTTGTCTGTTTGAACAGTAAGGGTATTTTTAATGGTAAAGCTGTCTGGTGATACGAAATAGATATTAGAGGTGCCGTCGCTCACAATAAGATCAGTACCATTGTTGGTGATACCCCAGCCTTCATTTGGCCAGTTAAAAGTTTTGACCGGCTTGTTGATATTGTTTACATCATATACATATACGATATTGCTCTCCCAGGTGAGTTGGTAGAGCTTGCCGTTCAGGATCGTAATACCTTCGCCAAAAATTTCTTTGGTACCCATCGGATGTTTTTGTTCAACCTTACCGGTTTTATGATCCGTGATCCTGAGTGTAGAGCTTTCCCAATCACCGGTTGATTCATACATCTTTCCCTTGTACAGTTCCAGTCCCTGCGTATAAGCGCTGGTGTCATGCGGAAATTCGGAAACAATAGAAAAGCTGATATTCGCAGGTGCCGGGATGCTGCTTGTGGGCGTGTTGTTTGCAGGGGTATCAGGTGTTTTATCACTATCGTTGCAGGAAATTGCGGCCGCCAGCAGGCAAAGGGCAAAAAAACGTTTCATTCAGTTATTTTAGATGGCAAAAATAGGAAACAACCACCGCCGCCCTATTTTTTTTACCCGTTTTCGTATAAAAATTTGTTATAAATAAATTAAGTTCTATATTTGATCTACCTCTGAGCTGATATTTTACCACAACTCCCCCAAATTGGTTTAATGTTGCTTTAACAATCCTTGTTCCTTGGTACAAATTTATGTACCGAAATGCATCCATTTTTAGCGTTTAATATCCTCTAAAAGATCATTTCTGTTTACTTACAACAACAAAGAAATGAGACTTTACCTTATTGTCATTTTTATACTCAACAGCTTCTGTATAAGTGCCCAGCGTGTGTGCGATATGGATAATTATGAGAAGCATAATTTCCAGTTGCAGGTTTCCGGCAGGGATCAACAGGTACCGGACGGTGCGCCGCCAAGAGATACTTCTCTCAACGAGATCATCACCATACCGGTTGTAATACATGTTTTATTTAATAATGAAGCGCAGAATATCAGCGATGCACAGGTGCTTTCGCAGATAGATGTGCTGAACAGGGATTTCAGGATGCTGAATGCTGATAAAGCAGATGCGCCAGCGGTTTTTAAATCAAAGGCTGCAGATGCAAGGATCATGTTCTGTCTTGCACAGGTTGATCCTGAAGGCAGGCCAACTACGGGTATCCTTCGCCGTTATACCAAACTAACTACGTTTATGGTGGCCGATGATATGAAGTTTAAATCGAAAGGTGGCAGCGATGCATGGGATTCTAAAAGCTACCTTAATATCTGGGTCTGCTCTATGTTTGGGCGTACCATGGGATATGCAACACCTCCGGGCGGTGATCCTTTAAAAGATGGTGTAGTAATAAATTTTGATGTATTTGGTGAAAAAGGCAGGCTGCGTGCAGATTTCAATAAAGGCCGTACTGCCACACATGAAATAGGGCACTGGATGGGATTAAAACATATATGGGGTGATGATGATTGCGGCGATGACGGAATATGGGATACCCCTAAACAAATGAGCTACAACTTTGGTTGTCCTACATTTCCACGGGTGTCTTATTGTTCTGTAGATAACAACGGCGATATGTACATGAACTTTATGGACCTGACCAATGATGCCTGTATGAATATGTTCAGTTATGGGCAGAAAAGTAAAATGCGTTCGCAGTTTGCATTGGGTAGGCCCCGTAATAGCTTTCTCAGGTCGTACCGTTGCGATGGCTCCCTGGCCAGCGGCGCTCCATTACCCCAGGATACACTGCCTGTACCTTTTGTAAAGAAAGCTGATCCCATCAATATTTTCCCGAATCCTGTTTTCACCGAAGTAACATTACAGGCTAAGGAAGATGAAACACTGATCGGTAAAACTGCTGTGCTGTATAATAATACCGGGGCAGTAATGCTCACCTACGTGCTGCGCTCCAAAAAAGCAACCATCCCGATGGACAGGCTGCTGCCGGGCGTTTATATTTTAAAAGTAGGAGAGGCATCTGATCAAAAAGTATTCAAGCTGGTGAAGATGTAGATCAATCTACTTTTTTTACCCAGTTTACATTTCTTTCTTTGAGATAGCTTAATACAAAATCAAAACATGGTTTGTGTTTGCCTACCAGTTCAGGAGGAAACACTCCTTTTTCTGCAAACATATTTTTTGCAATAAGGTTCACTGCTGCTGTGCAGGTATAGCCTGTTGTGCGGCTCATGGAAGCAGTTTGCGTAGCAGGATCGTATTCGTCGTACAGGAAATATTCAATAGTAACAGCTTCGCCGTTTTTACTTCCTTTAACTACAACGGTCATGATGGTGAATTCCGGCTCATTTGGCTGCAGCTTCCAGGAATCAAACAAGATCTTTGAAGTGAATTTCAATGGAGATATTTTCACTCCGTTGATCTCTGTTTCTTCTTCGTTAAAAAATCCTGCCTGCTTCAACGATTGTATCAATGCAATATGCCCGGGAAAGCGCAACGTTTTTTCTTTCATGTCCGGTATATGGCTCATCGTAAATAAAATACTGCGCAGGCCATCGGTATTAAATGCTTCCAACGTGCCTGCATGCTCAAAGTTGATCAGTTCTGCATCGCTTAATGCCGGTTTCGTAACAATATGGCCATTCTCTACATAACGGGCTGGTCTTGTATATTCTTCAATCACATCAATAGGAGAGAAGGGCGCTTTATATTCAAAAGGTTTTACCCTTACTTTGGGCAACCCGCCAACCATGCATTCAAAACTGTTGATCTTCATTTCTTCATTGTAGCGGCCCAGCACAAAATTGCTCATACCCGGCGCAACGCCACAATCTACGATAGCAGTCACATTTTTTTCTTTTGCCAGTTTATCCAGTTCCAACGCATCTTCAGGAAAAAAAGAAATGTCCACTACATTTTTTCCAGCCTGGATAATTGCTTCCAGTGCCCTGTAGCCAATAAAGCCGGGGACAGCGCATACTACCATATCAAAGCCTGCCAGTAAAGTAGGATAATTAGAGAAGTCGCCCAGGTCGGCTTTTATTGTTTTGATATTATAAGCCTGTAAAATGGCAAGATTATTTTCACTGATATCGAAAGAAGTAATGGTAAACTGCGAAGCAAGATCCTGTGCAATGGTTCTGCCCACCATTCCTGCACCTAATACGGCAATATTCATGTCTTATTTTTTAAGAAGCGCCAAACTAATGAATTTAATGGAATTTTAACCCTTATTCGCTGGTTTACCGGTAGATTTGTCGTCTAAATGTGAAAACCACTATATGAAAAAATTTACCATTGTTATCGCTTCCTTATTTGTGATGGGAGCCACGCAGGCACAGGGCATTCTCGGCAAGATTAACAAAGCAGTAAAAGGCGACAGTTCCAAAACCGGCTCTATCCTTAACAAAGCATTAGGTTCAAAAGGCTCCGGATCTTCCCTCAGCAACGATGAGATCATCAAAGGTTTGAAAGAAGCCCTTACCATCGGTACAGATAGCAGCGCTAAACGCCTGAACAAAGTGGATGGATTTTTTGCTAACGCAGCCATTAAAATATTAATGCCTCCTGAAGCACAGAAAGCAGAAAAAACCTTGCGCCAGTTTGGTATGGGATCATTGGTTGATAAAGCGGTTTTAAGTATGAACCGTGCAGCAGAAGATGCAGCCGGTGGCATTTCAACCATCTTCTGGGATGCTATTAAAAATATGACCCTCACAGATGGGCTTTCTATTTTGCGTGGCGGTGATTTTGCGGCAACAGAATATTTAAAGAAAAGTACAACGGCTCAGCTTACAGAAAAAATGCGTCCAATCATTGAAGCGTCACTGAGCAAGGTAAATGCAACACAATACTGGAAAGATGTATTTACTGCCTACAACAAATTCAGCAAAACACCTGTGAATACTGATCTCTCGGCTTACGTAACAGAACGATCATTAAGCGGTGTGTTTTATTCAGTGGGGCAGGAGGAACAAAAAATTCGTAAAGACCCGGCGGCACAGGTTACGGGGTTGTTGAAGAAGGTTTTTGGAGGAAGTTAAGCAGCCCATAGACCATAGTTGATAGGCAATAGACCGGTAAAAGAAAATTGGTTGGTTAATCCGGAGTAAGAAATATGGTTAACTAAAAATTTAAACGATCGCCTATGGACCATGGACTATCAACTATAGGCTATCTAATTCGTGTAATAAAAAATAATAACGGGTCTGACCTTTGGTACCGACCCTCTATAAAAAAGCGGCATTCAATTAAGAACGCCGCTTTTTTGTGTTTGTAATTATACATTAAATATCTGTCGCTTCGCCATACGCCATAGCAGTAGCTTCTTTAATTGCTTCGCTCATGGTAGGGTGAGGGTGAACTGCAGTCAATATCTCGTGGCCGGTAGTTTCCAGCTTACGGGCAACAACAGCTTCTGCGATCATTTCCGTTACGTTCATACCGATCATATGACAGCCTAAGAACTCGCCGTATTTGGCATCGTAAATCACTTTTACAAAACCTTCGGTAGCACCGGCAGCACTTGCTTTACCGCTGGCTACAAACGGAAACTTACCAACCTTTACTTCAAAGCCAGCTTCTTTAGCAGCTTTTTCGGTATAGCCTACGCTGGCAATTTCAGGAACGCAATATGTACAGCCCGGGATATTGTTGTAATCCATCGGTGTAATTTTGTGTCCGCCGATATGTTCAGCAGCATTGATACCTTCTCTTGAAGCCACATGCGCCAAAGCCTGTCCTGGTGTGCAATCGCCGATGGCATATACACCCGGTACATTGGTTTGCTGGTTAACATCTACAATGATCTTTCCTTTTTCTGTTTTAATGCCCAGTTCTTCCAGGCCAACATTTTCAATATTCGCAACTACGCCTACGGCGCTCAATAAAATATCCGCTTCCAGTGTTACTTCGCCGGCCGCAGTTTTTACAGTCGCTTTTACACCATTGCCTGAAGTATCCACTTTCAATACTTCACTGTTGGTCATGATATCAATACCTTGTTTTTTGAATTGTTTTTCCAGCTCTTTGCTCACATCCTCATCTTCTACAGGAACAATGCGTGGCATAAATTCAACGATGGTACATTTGGTACCCATGCTGTTGTAGAAATAAGCAAATTCGCTTCCGATAGCGCCGCTACCACAAACGATCATACTTTTTGGTTGCTCCGGCAATACCATCGCTTCACGATAACCGATTATTTTTTTACCATCGATCGGCATGCTTGGCAACTGGCGTGCACGGCCACCGGTAGCAATGATGATATTTTTTGATTCAAGCACTTGTTTGCTGCCATCTGCAGCAGTTACTTCCAGTTTGTTGGCAGCGATCAGCTTACCTGTTCCCATCACTACATCGATCTTGTTCTTCTTCATCAGGAACTGGATGCCTTTGGTCATTTTATCTGCTACACCACGACTGCGTTTTATTACGCCGCCAAAATCAGCAGAAGGATTTGCTATATTGATGCCGTAATCGGACGCATGTTTTGCATATTCATATACCTGGGCGCTTTTTAATAAAGCTTTGGTTGGGATACAGCCCCAGTTAAGGCAGATGCCACCCAGCAATTCCCTTTCCACGATCGCCACTTTTTTACCCAGCTGACTTGCCCTGATAGCCGCAGGATAACCGCCCGGGCCACTTCCTAACACTATTACATCGTATGCCATAAAAATCTTGAATTTTAATGATTAAAATGAGTGGCAAAAGTAATTTGAAATGGGGGATTTGCCAAATGCGATTACACGAATAAAAAAGCACGAATTTCGGGTACGAATTACACGGATTATTAAGCATTTTTGGTTGCCAGCCCTTGTTTTTTATGGCGGCATCGTTGTGTCACTCTCTTGTACGGTATACCACAGGGCAGCTTTAAAGACCCATACCTTTTTAACCGCAAAGGCGCAAAATTTTTACGCAAAGAACGCAAAGGCCCTCTGCGTTCTTTGTGATGTTTCCCCTCTGCGCCCTTTGCGGTTAAAAAAATTATAACATTCAGCTATACAACACTTCGGCCATTCAACATTTCCTACCTTTATTGTATGAAAAAACTATTACTCAGCAGCCTCTTTCTTGCAATTATCTCTTTTTCTTTTGCCCAAACGAATATTCCTAAATGGAAAATAACCGATGTAGAAAAATATATGAATAGCGGGAAAGACGAAGTGCTGGTAATAAACTTCTGGGCTACTTTCTGTAAACCCTGCGTGGCAGAGATCCCTTCTTTTATTGAAGTGACCAATAAATACAAAGACCAACATGTAAAGCTGTTATTGGTTAGTCTTGATCTGCCATCATTTTATCCTAAAAAAATAGCAGATTTTGCGAAGAAACATAATTTCAATACCAATATCGTTTGGCTGGATGAGACCAATGCCGATTATTTCTGCCCGAAGATAGATGCCAAATGGAGCGGTTCTATTCCTGCTACATTGATCATGAATCCAAAAACGGGGTATAAAAAATTCTTTGAAGAGGAGTTGGCGAAAGATAAGTTTGAGGCGGCAGTTAAAGAGGCGATAGGGAAATGATCTATTACACGAATTTTGTTTTGTCCTGTAATTATTAATTCGTGTAATTCGCTCCAATTTGTGTAATCAGTTTTTCCAAAACAACCCAATCCTCCTCCTCACATCTTCTCTTATATTCATGTAAAAGAGATTGATATCTCCAATGTGGTAGTTCTTACTTCTTAAAAATATATTTCCAAAAAACTTCGGCTTGCTTACCCATAGTATATTTTTATGAACCTGCGCATCAACAGGTTTGCCCAGTTTATTAAACTTGGTAAGGATCGTTCCTTTATTCAATGATGTGGATGCATAACTGGAATCCGTTGTCCAGGTGAGCGGGTTGGTCACAATACTTTTAAAATCTTCTTTAAGAATATAGTCCGGGCCTTCATAACCTTTTTTAAAGCTTCTCCATGCTACAAAACAACCGGTGTTCAACGAATCCCTGCAAGGCTGTAGTACCGTAAAATAATTATCAGGCACGGGCATGCCAATGATATAAGCACAGACGAGTTTATTCATCAAAACTTTTCCTTCAAAAAATTCTTTTAGCAAACGCCCTGCATGCTGTGTGCCCTGGCTGTGCGATGCAATGATAATTGGCCTGCCGCCATTATAATGCTGCAGGTAGTATTCAAATGCTTTTTTTACATCGTTATATGCCAGGTCAAAAGCGCCTTTGGAACGCATAGAATCTTTTGTAAAATAATTGCCATAATGCGCCTGCCTGTACCTGGGAGCAAACACACGGCACTGCTCATTAAAAACACTGGCCTGGTAAAGAATGGCGGAGTAATCTGTTTTATGGTTCAGCTTTGCATCGTCCAGTTCGCCATTGGCATTGCTGTCTTTTTTACTGGTGAGGGTAGTGGGGTGAATGAAAAATACATCTATCATGCTGTCTTTATACATGCTTCCTCTTAATGGTTCTGGTACACTGTCGGATGGGTCCCATTTCCATGGATGTGCAGCCCAGTCATTCAAATCAGCATAATCAGGCGCACGATTTTTAAGCGCCGCCGGAGAAACTGCGGGGTACTGTTTTTTAGAACAGGATATCAATACAATAACCAGGAGAAAAAGGAGAGATACAAAGCGTTTCATGGTTAGCTAAGGTACGGCATTTACTTTACCGGTCTGACCGTGTCTGTCTGACCAGTAAGATTGACAGCTTCTTTGTCAGACGGAGGCCGTCAGACAAAGAAACAAAAAAACCGGCCCTAAGACCGGTTCTCTTTTTTACAGGCTATACTCGTTATTTATTGCGCTTAATGGTGCAACCCACGCTGCGGCTTTCTTTAACAGAAATATCTTTTCCGCCTGCCATTTCTTTTATCGCTTCTTTTAAATGGCTCCTGGTAATGGCAGCTGCATCAGAAGGATTATCATCGATAGCACCATGGTAAACCAGGGTCATATTCTTATCAAATAAAAAACATTCAGGTGTGCGGTTGGCGCCGAATGCATCGGCTACTTCATGGTCTTTGTCTACTACATAGCTCCAGTTGTAATGCTGATCTTTGGCGTAAGCCTGCATAGCTTCATAACTATCATCGGCATCACGTTGTGCTTCATTGCTGTTAAGAATGATCACACCTACTTTCATTTTTTGTGCAAAATCACTGATAGAAATAGTGCGGCTTTGGTTCTTAATCACATAAGGACAGGTATTGCAACTGAACATTACGAGCACGCCATTTTCTTTGGCGGCATCTTTCATACTGATCTCTTTGCCGGAAACATCTTTCATTTTTGTTTCTGCTTTTGGCATTTTACTGCCAATGGTCAAAGGATCCCCGGTTGTAAAAGCTAACCCTGCGGCAACAGCCAGCGGCGCCAGGATAAAAAGTATTTTTTTCATATCATTATAATTTTAAAGAGGAAATAAAGTTACAAATGATTGCGGGCCGCAGGATTATTAAAACTATAATTTATTTGAACGGCGAATCAGCGGGCCGATTTTTACCGGCTTCCGCCGCATGCTTTTCTTCCATTTCCTTTTGCAGCGCCGCAGCTTTGAGAGAGCGGATGCTCACATTTAATTCAAAGCCAATGAGTAAGGCAAGTGAGTTGATAAAGATCAGCGCCATTACCATCATGATGGTACCGATGGAGCCATACAAGGCATTATACCGGCCGAAGCTGCCTACAAATGCAGCAAATCCAACTGAGGCAAAGATGCTGAGCACCGTAGTGAGGATAGAACCGGGAGAAATGAGCTTCCATCGTTTGGAAACAGCCGGTGCGTATTTAAATATGGAGCCGATTATGAGGAAAAGCAATGCTACTATCAATCCCCACCTGAAATACACGATAAAATTCTGCCATGATTTATCTACTACGATCAGTTTAAGCAAAGCACCCTGCATGATGAGCAATAATAAATAAGCCAGAAGCAATGCAAAAATTAGAACAGTGAGCTTAATAGCTCTCCATCTTTTTTCCAGACCGTTTATTTTTTCAAAGCCTATATATTTCCTGTTAAAGCTGCGGATAATGCCCATCATAGCATTGCTGGCAAAAAACAGCGACAATATAAGACCGAAAGATAAGAGACCGAAGCGGGGATCTTTGAGAAAGCTGTCTACAAAACCAATCACCCCTTTATTGTATTCGGGAGACGGAATAATATCCCTGATAATTGTATGCAACTGAATTCTAAGGCTGCGTTTTGATATAAAGGGCAGGTTAGGGATGAGCGTTAAAAGAAATAACAGTGATGGCGGAATGGCCATGATAAAATTATACGAGATCGCCGCGGCTCTTTCTGTAAATCCATGATTCTTTAATTGGCTGAAAAGAAACTGCAGGGTATCATACAGCGAAATGCCTTCAAAGCCGGGGGGCTTCCAGGCCTTGCTCTTACGCAACAGGAAAGCAAAGGGCGTTTTGGTAATGAGTATCCTTTGAATCTTCAGCAACGGTGATCGTTTAGTTCGTTTGTTGTTGTTTCTTTTTTAAGAAATCATCCAGCCATAGCTGGTATTCTTTGGCAAATTTAAGGTGCTCCTCGTAGCTGGAGGCAAAGTTGGAATAACCATCCAGCCCCGGTTTGGCCACAAAAAATATAAAATCAGTTTTCGGTGCATCCAGTACCGCATTGATCGTTTCGGTGCTTGGTGTGCAGATCGGTCCTGGTGGCAGACCTGTGTTCTGGTAAGTATTGTATGGCGAAGCAAATTTTAAATGACCATACAAAATTCTTTTTAATCCAAAATCCCTCATCGCATATTTTACAGTAGGATCAGCTTCCAGCTTCATTCCTTTGTTGATGCGGTTTATATACACGCTTGCAATGAGTCCCTTATCCTTCAGCTTATTCGTCTCTTCTTCTACAATGCTGGCCATGGTATATACCTGCTCTTCGGTCATTTTCTTTGCGGCAGCTTTTTCTTTGCGTTCACTTGTCCAGAATTTTTCTTCTTCGCTTTTAAGACGGCCAAACAATTTTGGGAAACTGTTGTTCCAGTTCAGCAGGTAAGTGTTTGGGATGACAGCCGTCATAGCAGTGTTGGTATCCAAACCATATTTGCGGAGAGAATCGTTGCTGTATAAAAAATCCAATGCATCCGCTTCTGTGCATTCGAACATATCACCGATTTTTTTCGCAAGGTCTTCCTTGGTGCGGAGCTTATTGATTACTAATCTTACAGGGGATTGTCGCCCGGCTTTCAGCATTCTTACCAGGTTATAGATGCTCATACCGTCTTTTAATTCGTACCTGCCTGCTCTTACTTTTTCATCGTAATTCGCCTGTTTGGCCAGCTTGTCAAAAAAGAAAGTACCGCTTAATACTTTTTGCTCTCTTAAGGAAGTCAAAACATCTGGATAGGTGGAACCTGTTTTGATATAGAAATACTTGTCTTGCGGAGCACTGACTGTGGGACCAAATACCTGCCAGGCTGAATAGGCGCCGATGATTATTAAAAGAACCAGTATAAAGAGAATTGCTTTTTTCATAAGTATATAGTGCTGGAATTATTGATTATTAATTTGATTATTGCGATAGCATAAACATCGATGAATAATAATTAATAATCAACCAATGAATGACAAAGTAAAATAAAAAACCCCGCCCGAATGAGGCAGGGTTATAAAATTTTTGATAATAATTATTTTCCTGAATCTGGTTTAGCAGCACCCGGCAGGCTCGTTGCATTGTTTGCAGGAGCAGGAGTAGGAGCTGTTCTTTGATTGGTAGTAGGTACATCTTTCAGCAACTGGTCGTTGGCAGAAGAAGAGCTGCCATCTTTCGGGATAAATGCAGGAGAAGCCAGGCAAAGCAGGCCTACGATCGCAGCAAAGATCCAGGTACCTTTTTCCAGTACATCCGTACTTTGTTTTACGCCCATCAGCTGATTACCAAAGCCGCTTAATGAACCTGATAAACCGCCACCTTTGGGGTTCTGGATCAAAACGATCAGTCCCAGCACAACAGAAGCAATGATAATTAATACGCCGAATAAAGCTAACATGTCTATTTAATTTTTATTGAATTTCGTTTAATTTGGCTGCAAAGTAAGCGTTTTTGGAAGGATTGAGCAAACTTAATTTTTCATATATTTCTTTAGCCTTATTTGTTTTGCCCTGCTGCAGGTAAACCTCTGCCATTGATTCTGTTACCACCTCTTCTTCCTTATTGCTGTTTTCTGCCATTTTCTGAACAGAAGGGTCAATAAAGCCTTCATTTTTATCTTTCAGGCCATCGGGGTGAATCTTCTTCATGGTTTTGAGCCACTGCGTAAAGCTCTTGAGCTGCCTGCCCATCTTATCATTGGAAAGCACTACTTCGCTGAGCTTTATGCCCTGCGACGCAAAATAATCCGTGGTATGAAGGGGCTCAAACAAGAGCGGGCCATCAGTTGTAGCTTTTGCTTTTTCCATTATAACATTTTCAGCTGTTGGCGGGGCTTCAGCAATGATCGTTTCAACAGCAGGTGCTGAAGCAACTGCATCTTCCACTACTACCTTCGTTTCTTGTATTGCTTCTTCCGGCTGAACAACTGTTGCGGCCATGGGTTGTTCCGTAGCACTCAACTGGTGGTTCAGCAAGTAAGGATTGGCAAAATGCAGGGCAGCTTTTGCTGCGATATTTTGATAATTCTCCTGCGAAGGATCGGCCTGCTTCAATCGGAAAAAATGGGCCAAAGAAAAATAGGGATACTCCCCTGTTATTTTTTCCAGGTTACTGTGCTGCCCGAATGTATTGTTGTATAAAGACTGAAATGGCATTGCTATCATTTACCAGTTGGAAAATATTTTATTGAAGATCTCATCTACCAGGTTTTTCACGATCTCCTCGTTAAGTGATCTTTCCGCATCTGCCAGTGATTGGGTAGAAGGGAAGTCAAATGTACGGTTTAGATCTGCTTCAAAACTTTTGGTATCATCCAAAGTATTGCGAAACACGAGGTGAAAGCCTACATTCAGCCTGTTGCCACTACTCGTATTGTTGCTGATGGCAATGGTAGTAGCATAGTATTGCGATACAAAACCACTGATATCATAATGGGCATCGTCGTTGTTGGTCTGCCTCAGTCTTGTGGTACTTATGATCTTTTGTTTCAGGCGTTCAGTAAGCTGCGGGCTCAGCTGTGTATTCACATACTGCGCTTTGTTCTCCAGGTAATTCACCCTGAAAGTTTTTACTTCTGCCGGTATCGGCGCCACATCTTTAAACCCGTACTTGCAGGTGGAAAAGTTGAACGTGCTGCCGATCAGCAGTAGTAACAGGAATAGTTGTATGTTTTTAAAGTTCATTGGTTCAAGAAGTTCAATGGTTCAAAGTTCAAAAGTTGCACAACATCTCATAGTTCATATCTCATCACTCATCGTTCATCATTCCTAAAGGTCTTCAATATCATACTCCTTCAACTTCCTGTACAATGTTCTTTCACTGATACCAAGGTCCATGGAAGCATCCCTTCTTTTGCCCCTGTGCTTTTTCAGGGCTTTGATGATGAGTTCTTTTTCCTTGTCAACAATGCTCAGCGATTCTTCCACATCTTCATGATGATGAATATCATTGTTGCCACTGCTCTGCAGGATAACGGGAGCACCGGCTGCAGCATAATTGCCATTGTTATTGCTAACAGGGTTCAACTGGCTCATATTGCTGCTGTCTGCAGTAAATACCGGCGCATGTTGTGCCATACCGGGATTCTGTAAAAGATCAAAGAACATTTTCTTCAATTCATTTACATCTTTTTTCATGTCGAAGAAAAGCTTGTACAATATTTCCCTTTCATTGGCAAACTCTGCCTGGCTTACATTTCCTGATCCGCCTGATAATACAGGCAGGTTAGAGAACTGGTGTTCCGGCAGGAAGCTACGCATCTGGTCGCCGGAAATATTCTTGTCCTTGCTCAATACAGAGATCTGTTCTGCCATATTTTTCAGCTCACGGATATTGCCTGGCCACCTGTAATTCACCAATACATTTTTTGCGTCTTCGCTCAGGTGAACAGGAGCCGCTTTGTATTTGTCTGAAAAATCGCTGGTGAATTTGCGGAACAGCAGCAGGATATCTTCTTTCCTGTCTCTCAATGCCGGAACCCTGATGGGCACAGTATTCAAACGATAGTAAAGGTCTTCACGAAAGCGACCATTGTAAGTAAATTCCAGCAGGTCTTTGTTGGTAGCGGCGATCACTCTCACATCTGTTTTCTGCACTTTACTGCTACCTACTCTTATATATTCACCTGTTTCCAGCACACGCAGCAGGCGGGCCTGTGTGCCTAATGGCATTTCACCGATCTCATCTAAAAATATGGTACCGCCATTTACTGTTTCAAAATAACCTTTGCGGCTATCCACGGCTCCGGTGAAGGAACCTTTTTCATGGCCGAACAATTCGGAGTCGATCGTTCCTTCAGGTATGGCACCGCAGTTCACTGCAATAAAAGGATTGTGCTTGCGTGCGCTCAGCGCATGTATGATCTGTGAAAAAACCTCTTTACCTACACCACTCTCCCCATTGATCAAAACGCTCAGGTCGGTATTGGCCACCTGTACGGCCACGTTCATGGCATGGTTCAATTCAGGTGAATTGCCAATAATGCCGAAACGATTTTTTATTGATTGAATATCCATTTTTAATTTGATAATTTGATGATTTGAAAATGTGGCAATTAGAAAATGCCTCACAATCTAAAGTAGCATCAGATCTTAGTTGCCTCTGTGGCAAATAATGTTCCTGCTGTGCATCGGTCGATCGTTACTTTTATATAATCTCCTTTCTGTAAAGTTCCTTTCGGAAAGATCACCACTTTGTTATGATCTGTTCTGCCATACAGTTCTTCTTCATTCTTTTTTGAAACGCCTTCTACCAGCACTTTAAATGTTTTGCCCACATCTTTCTGCATACTTTCCAATGAATGTATCCTGTGTAAAGCTACCATTTCTGCAAGGCGGCGCTTTTTTGTTTCCAGAGGCACGTCGTCCTCAAACCTTCTTGCAGCAAGTGTTCCCGGTCTTTCAGAATAAAAATACATGTAAGCCAGGTCGTATTTGCAATATTCCATCAGGCTTAACGATTCTTTATGCTCTTCTTCTGTTTCTGTACAGAAGCCGGTGATCATATCGGTAGATAAACCACAGTCAGGTAATAATTCTTTGATACGGTTTACTTTGGCAATGTACCATTCCCTGCTGTAAGTACGGTTCATCATCTGCAACACACGGCTGCTGCCGCTTTGCACAGGCAGGTGAATGTAATTGCAGATGTTCTCGTATTGCTGCATGGTGAACAATACTTCGTCGGTAATATCTTTCGGGTGAGAAGTGGAGAAACGCACTCTTAAAAGAGGAGAGATGAGCGCCACCATTTCCATAAGCCTGGCAAAGCTGATCTCTTTGTTATTTTTTTCGTCAATAAAATGATAACTATCTACATTTTGTCCAAGCAACGTTACTTCCCTGTAGCCATCGTTGAATAAGGCTTCGCATTCCTGTACAATACTATAGGCATCACGGCTGCGTTCCCGCCCACGGGTGAAGGGCACTACGCAGAATGAGCACATGTTATTGCAGCCACGCATGATGCTCACAAAAGCAGTAACGCCATTGCTGTTTAAACGGATAGGTGCGATGTCAGCATAAGTCTCATCACGGCTTAATAGAACATTCACGGCTTTTTGTCCGCCGTTGGCTTCTTCGATCAATCCCGGCAGGCTCCTGTACGCATCGGGGCCAACAACAATATCTACCAGCTTTTCTTCTTCTAAAAATTTTGCTTTTAGTCTTTCTGCCATGCAACCCAATACGCCTACTACCACACCAGGCCTGGAACGTTTGTGCTGCTTGAATTCCGTAAGTCTTTTTCTTACGGTCTGTTCTGCTTTTTCACGGATGGAGCAGGTGTTCACCAATATCAGATCGGCCAGTTCTGTCTGCGTGGTAGCAGCATAACCATGTTCCTGCAAAATAGAGGCGACCACTTCGCTGTCGGCGAAGTTCATGGCGCAGCCATAGCTTTCTATGTAAAAATGTTTATGGGCAGGCAAATTGCCCGTTGGCGCAGCAGAAAATGCTTCGCCCTGCCTTGTTTCATCGTGTGTTTTGTCCAAAAGGAGCGTTTCCATTTACCTCATCATAATTTAAGAGTGCAAAGATAAGTATTTGGGGTGGATTGTGACAGGATGGCAGGTTGAACTATGAGATATGAACTATGAGTGATGAGATGGTTGTGGGTTAGGTGTGTTGTTACGGGTTTCGGGTTAAGTGTTTTAGGTTCGATCAACACGTAACAACGAGCCCGTAACCCGCAACCTTGAACCTTGAACTTTTGAAACGTTAAACCTTCGTTTCTTGCGGTTTTGTGCGGGTGAATTGCTTTGTCCAAAGCTATAATTTTGCGGAAACCAATTAAGACCTCTGCAAATTGAAACTGCTGACCAGCTTATTCTTCTTGTTTTTCCCTGCATTATTGTATGCACAGCAAGGCAATCCCAAAACAATGATCGCCGGCAATGTAATGGATGCGGCGAACAGTAAAGCCGTTACAGGTGCTACGGCTACTATTTCGCTGATGGCAGACAGCAGCATTGCCCAGCATTTTATTACAGATGAGAACGGTGAGTTTTTGTTTGAAGACCTTGCTTTTGGCTACTACCGCCTGCAGGTGAAAATGATGGGATATGCTTCTGTGCGGATCGACAGCATCAATATCAGGGCAGAAAGAACAGATTTTAATATGGCGGATATAAAAATGAGCCGCTCTTCTACTGATATGGAATCGGTGGTTGTATATGCAGAAAAACCGTTGGTGGAGAATAAGGATGGGAAGATCACTTTTAATGCAAGTGAATCAGCATTAAGCAACAGTTCCACTGCAACAGAATTATTAAAACAAACGCCGCTGGTCTCTACAGACAATGATGGCAAGCTGCTGATGAAGGGAAAGGAAGTAAAGATCTTGATAGATGATAAACCGGTTGAAATGGATGCCCG
>CAYOLS010000017.1:0-26597 GCA_964404845.1 uncultured Ferruginibacter sp.
AGGGAAAGGAAGTAAAGATCTTGATAGATGATAAACCGGTTGAAATGGATGCCCGCCAATTGCAGGACCTGCTGGAAAGCATGCCGGGCAGCATGATCGAAAAAATTGAAGTGCTAACCACACCGCCGCCGCAATATGCCAATGAAAGAGGCGGAGTGATCAATATCGTTACCAAAAAAGGAAAGGTAGGCAAGAGCGGAAGGTTGAATTTAAATTATGGCACAAGGGGAGAAGCGGGTATCAGCGCCAGCTTCAGCTACCGGAAAAATAAAATCGCTTTTAATAGTTCTGCAGGATATTCTTACAACCGTTACAAGGGAGAGAGTTATAGCATCAGGGAAAATGTATACACAGATAGCTCCAATTTTTTTAAGACGAATGGAAATAGCTACAGCATTAATAACCGCCCTAATGGTCGTGCATCGTTTGATTATGAGCTGAATAAAATGAACAGCTTTAACATCACGGCTATGTTGAACAGCAGTGATAACGAAGGTGAGAGCGGTACTGCTTACAGGAACATCAATCGATACGATGTGTTGTACAGGTTGAGCAACAGGACAGTGGGCAGTGGCTTTAAAGCGATCAATCCTTCCGGCAATATCAGCTATACGCACAAATGGAAAACGCAGGGCGAAGTGCTGCGTATCATCGGAAGTGCGGCTTATAGTAAGAACAGGAACACCCGTGATTTTTACCAGCGTTACCTGCAACCGGACGGAACATTCAACGGTGCCGATTCTACGCAGCAACAGCAGACCAGGTCGAACAATCATACACTGGCGCTACGCATCAATTATGATAAACCGCTGGCGGATAAAAAGACGATCCTGAATTTTGGCGGAACTGTTAACCGGTACAACCTGCACAACGAGCTGGTTACCTCTTTTTTAAAAAAGCCGGACAGCACTATGATCGTAAATGATCTGCTGAGCAACGATTTTGAATTTTACCAGACTGTTTATACCGTAAGGGCTGCTGTGCGTTACCAGTTCTTTCCCAACTTCTTTACCAATATTGGTATCCAGCAGGAATATGCTACAACTTCTTTTGATATAGTAGGCGACAGCAACCACTATCCCAATAAATATTACAGCACATTACCCTTTGCCAATGTTACCCGCAAATGGGAGAATGGCTACTCACTAACGGCAAGCTATAAACGCAGTGTGCAGAGGCCGGGAATGAATAACCTGAATCCTTCGGTGGATTACAGTGATCCCTACAATACCCGCTTTGGTAATCCTTATTTGCAACCTTACTATGCCGATAATTTTGACCTGGGCATCGGCTACTGGAAAAAGAAATTTAATGTGAATGCATCTGTCGGGTATAATTCGCTGCAACATATTTACAGTGCATTGAGAACACTTACTACGGATGGAAAGACCATCACGAGCTGGTACAACCTGAGCGGCAGGAAGGAATACGAAGCGAGCATATTTGGCGGTGTGAATATTGGAAAAAAATTAAAGCTGAATGCAAGTGGTTCCTATACTTACAACGTTTACAGTGAGCATGATGTAAAAGTGAACCGTTACAGGAATGCGGGTTCGCTCAATTCTTCCATGAATGGCAATTACCAATGGAGCAGCATTATGAATTTTACGGGCAATTTTACTTTCAACCGCTTTGCTAACCCGCAGGGGACGGTGAGGAACAGGCTGAGCATGAGTGTGGGTGTGCAACGGAAATTCTTTAATAAAAACCTGAGTGTGAGCCTGAATATGGTGGATCCGTTTACAGAGCAACAGAACACCAATTTTATTTATGCGCCTAATTACAACCTGGAAACTTACAGCCGGAGCAATAGCCGCAATTTCAGGATAGCAGCGGCTTATACGTTTAAGAAGAAGGTGAAGAAAAAACTGCCGGTAAAAAAGAAGCCGGCGCCTGTTGTTAAATAGCTATATGGTTGAATTGTTTAGTATGCAAATTGTAAATACAACCAATTCGGATAATTCGTGCCTTGAATTCGTGTTATAAAATAGCAAAGAGGCTCAAAGAGAAAGGAGGACAAAGAGTAGTGCGAAGTGATAAGTAAGTCTAATAGCCAACAACTTCCTTAAAATTCGTGTAATTTAAATTTATTCTTCAACCAACTCTCTCCCGAAGGAACGATCCATTCTGTTTCTAATTGTTTTTTTGTAGCTACCGTATTATTAAAATAAAGCGTGTTGCCGTCGATAAATTTATTTTCGACAGCATAACCCAGTTGAGACAAAGGCAGCATTTCAATTTTATCTTTTATGATAAATGCCAGCAGTTGCCTGTCGAACAGGTTGTTGTTGAATTTTTGTTCGATCGCTTTTATCAAACGAACAGAGCTGTCTGTGCTGCAGCCACTCACGCCTGTGGCGCTTTCATCGGCTATTAACACAATAAATCTTCCAAAAAGCAAAGTGGCGAATCCTTTAACTGGTGTGCCATGGCTATTCCAGCTATCGGTAAATTCCTTCAGCATTTCTTCCATCTCCAGCGCTTCGCTGATAAAAAATAAACGGCTGGCCTGGTATATCCATACCCGGGAATCGGGGTTAAAGTCTTCGGGGAGGTGTTGTTGTATATCGAGGTCCATAATATAATTGAAAGTTGAAAGTTGAAAATTGAAAACGGACGTTAGTGTAATACTGATTTTCCACTTTCAATTCTTCATTTTCAATTGTTAAATACTTGCTGCTACTAATTCTGCTATATCCAGCACTGCTACTTCATCTTCCTTCTCCCTGTTCTTAACACCATCGGTTAACATGGTATTGCAGAAAGGACAGGCTGCTGCAATTACAGCTGCGCCGGTATCAATGGCTTCGTTGCTGCGTTCTATGTTGATGCGGATATCGCCTTTTTCTTCTTCCTTGAACATTTGTGCACCACCTGCACCGCAACACAACCCGTTGCTGCGGCAGCGCTTCATTTCCACCAATGCCACATCCATTGCTTCCAGCACTTTGCGGGGTGCTTCATAAATATTGTTGGCACGGCCAAGGTAACAGCTGTCGTGGTAAGTGATCTTTTTGCCTTTGAAGCTGCCGCCTTCTTTCATATTTATTTTTCCTTCATCAATGAGCTGCTGCAAAAAAGTGGCGTGGTGGACCACTTCATAATTTCCGCCGAGCGCAGGATACTCATTTTTGAATATGTTAAAGCAATGGGGGCAGGCAGTTACGATCTTTTTTATTTCATATCCGTTCAGTATCTGGATATTCTGGTAAGCCATCATCTGGAACATGAATTCGTTACCGGCCCTGCGTGCGGGATCGCCTGTGCACATTTCTTCCTTGCCGAGTATGGCGTACTTAATACCTACTTTATCGAGTATGGTTACAAATGCTTTTGTTATTTTTTGTGCCCGCTGATCAAAGCTTCCGGCGCATCCTACCCAAAATAATACATCGGGTTGTTCTCCGCTTGCCATCATCTCCGCCATAGTTGGTACTTGCATAGTAAATATTTATGGCAACAAAGTAAACAAGAAAACCCTATGGATGTTTGTACAATTGCATTTATTTTTGCAAATTAATTTCAAAGCTATTGGGTAATATCTTCAAAAAGATCAGCAACTGGGAAACATGGCCATTTAAGCTGATATATGCACCGCTCGTTCCATTTTGGGCGGCATATATGCTGCGTTCCCGTGCAGTATGGTTTTTTACACCCAGCAACCCCAAGCTTACATTTGGGGGACTGGATGGCGAGCCCAAAAAAGAAATGTATGATCTACTGCCCCCGGCACTATATCCCATTACTTTTAATGTATTGCCCAAACAGCCTTTTGAAGAAGTGATCCAAAAGGTAGCGGCTAACGGTATGGTGTACCCGATGGTGGTAAAACCAGAAGTTGGATGTGCCGGTGTGCTCTTTCGTAAAATTGATACGCCAAAAGACCTGGAAGATTACCACAGGCAGGTGCCGGTAGAATATATTGTGCAGGAAATGGTGACCTATCCCATGGAGGTAAGCGTATTTTACATTCGCCATCCCAATGAACAAAAAGGGCAGGTGACGGGTTTTTTACACAAGATACCGATGAACATTACGGGAGATGATTTTCATACGGTGGAACAACTGGTATTGCTGCATCCCAAAGCTGCCAAAAGAGTAGGGGAATTGCATAGCAAGCACAAGGAAAAATGGCATACGGTACTACCGAAGGGAGAAAAATATATGTTGAGCCATGCGGCCAATCACAACCGTGGTGCGCATTTTGTAGACCTTAAAGAACATATTGATGATAAGCTGGTGAGTATTTTTGACGAGCTGAGCCATCGCATTGATGATTTCTTTTATGGCCGCTACGATATATTATGCAATAGCATTGAAGATCTGAAGGCCGGTAAAAATTATTATATCCTGGAATACAATGGTTGTGGCGCAGAGCCCAATCATATTTATGATACCGGTTATAGCCTTGGGGCGGCCTACAAAGAGATACTGAAACATTGGAAAGCCTTGTATGAAGTAAGCGCATACAACAGGAAAAAAGGTATTGCGCCCTGGCCTTATATGAAGGGGCTGAAATTCAGGATCGAAACAAAAAAGCATTTTAAATTATTGAGGGAGGCGGACAAGAGGATAAGGTAGATATGAGCTATGAGTGATGGAGCATTGAACCTTGAATTTTTTAAACCTTGAACTTTTGAACCTTATACTATGTCGCCATTGCTGCGTGTTTTTTTCTGGGGATTGCTTATCAGTTTTTTAGGAACCCTGCCCATGGGAACGCTTAATGTAACAGCTATGCAGATAGGCATACAGGAGAGCATTAAAAATGCATTACTGTTTGCCTTTGGCTCATTACTGGTAGAAATGATCTATGTGCGCATTTCGCTTGTAGGCATCAACTGGGTGCGTAAGCAGGAGCGGCTCATGCGCTGGATGCAATGGATCACCCTCGCTATCATTGTTGTAATGGCAACCGGCAGTATCATTGCTGCACTGCATCCTGATGAAGATGCAAAGAATGTAGTGCTGGAAAACAATATTCACCGCACATTATTGGGCATGGGCATGTGCGCTATCAATCCTGTACAGATACCTTTCTGGTTTGGCTGGAGCACTGTATTATTCAGCAAAAAAATACTGCAGCCTGTCAATTCGCAATACAATATTTACATTATTGGTATTGGATTGGGAACATTGCTGGGCAACTCTTTATTCATTTTCGGCGGCAGATGGCTCACCGATCGCATCAGCAACAGCGGCACTTATCTTAACTGGGTGATCGGGGGGATATTTACTATTACTGCTGTTATTCAATTGTACAAAATTCTAAACCATAAAGGAGCGGTGGATAAGATACATGATATAAAGGATGAAGATGTATTGGAGGTGAAAGAGTGATCTTAACGATAAGTTATGAGTGATGAACGATGAGTGCAGGTGACGGGGTCAGGACTTTGAGCATGCATTTCTTTTGGCTGTGAGAATTGAACTTTTTAAGATTTTCAACAACTCATCTGCATTTTTATTCAAACTATTGAATTCAGGGGCTGATATATAATTCGTTTCTTTTAATAACTCGAGCCAATAAATAGTTTCATCACATTCCTTTTGTGCAATACCTAATTTGTGAACGAAGTCCATTTTGCTTTCTGCATTCCTTGATTCCCTTATCAGCGCTCCGATCGCAGTTCCGCTCCTCAGCAACTGTTTGCTTAACACATATTCTTTTTTACTTTCTGCCAGATATTTGTAGAGATTAATTATCCGTACGGAAAAAGCAAAGCTCTTTTCTTTTAAGATACTTTCTGCCATAATTTTATTCAATAGGGTACTAAAATCTCTACTATATTGCTAAAGCTTCGACACTAATCACTCATAACTTATCGTTCATCACTCATATCTCTCTCACCCACGCATCCCTATCATCCGGGCTCAATTTCCACGGTGCAAAATTATTCTCAATATTCCCGAACATAGCGTTCCATTCCTGCGGAGCGTTACTGTCTTCCATAACAAGACTGCGACGTAGTTCATAGATAATGTCAAGCGGGTTGATGCTTACCGGGCATTCCTGTACGCAGGCATTACAGCTGGTGCAGGCACGCAGTTCTTCAGTAGTGATGTAATCGTTCACCAGTGTTTTGCCATCAGGTTTAAATTCACCGCCATTGGCTTTTATGTTTTTGCCGATGGCTTCAATCCTGTCACGGGTGTCCATCATTATTTTTCTTGGACTTAATAGTTTGCCTGTTTTGTTGGCCGGGCAGGCAGCGGAACAACGACCGCATTCTGTACAGCTATACGCATCCAGCAAACTTTTCCAGCTGAGGTCCATAGCATCTTTGGCGCCGAATTTTACAGGAGCCGAAGCATCTCCGCCGGTAGGAGCCAGCTCGGGCTGCATCATGTACAATACTTCATTCTGTACATTTTTCATGTTCTCCATTTCTCCATCAGGCTCAAGCCTTGCAAAGTATGCATTGGGGAACGCCAGTATAATATGCAGGTGTTTGCTGTAAGGCAGGTAATTTAAAAAGGCGAATATACCGATGATGTGCAGCCACCAGCAGGTTCTTTCCAAAGCGATAAGGCTTCCCATTGACATATCACTGAACAGAGATGCAAGCGAACCCGAGATCACAAAATTGCCGGTATCATTGTAATGCGCAGCTCCCTGCAATTGTAAGGCTCTGTCCGTAGCATTCATGGTGAGGAAAAGGGTCATTAAAATGATCTCGGTGATGAGGATATAATTGGCATCGCTGCGGGGCCAGCCATTGAGGTCCTTGCTGATGAACCTTTTCAGCTTGATGATATTTCTCCTTGCCAGGAAGATGGCACAAACTGCAATAACGCCTACGGCCAGTATTTCAAAAAAGTTGATGACAAAAGTATAGAAGCCGCCAAGCATGGGCAGGAACAGGCGGTGTGTTCCCAGGAGGCCATCCAGCACAATCTCCAGCACTTCAATATTGATAATGATAAAGCCTGCATAGATCACAAAATGCAGCACCGCTACCAATGGATTCCGGAACATTTTCTTTTGACCAAATGCAAGCAGCAGCACATTTTTCCAGCGGACTGCTTTATTATCTGACAGGTCTTTTGGCCTGCCTAAAGAAATATTTTTAATGATCTGGCGGGCATTTTTGGCAAACAACCAAATGGAAAACCCGGCCAGCAATACAAAAGCAGCTTGTTGTAAATAGTTCATAATGGCGCTGATAAGGGTGCTAAGATAAGAAGAAAGTTGGTAGTTGATGGACCATGGTCCATAGCCGATAGTCCATAGAAGAATAAACGGGTTTGGGGAGTAAAGACGATAGGCAAAGGACTAAAACAACCGCTTAAAAAAATCAAATACTTCACAAACCTGGCGACTGGGACATGGACTATCAGCTATGGTCTATTGTCCTATCTTTGCCCTCATGATACTCACCAAGCAAATTGCCTATAATAAACTTCGCCGCATGGCAATGGAAGTGGCAGAAAGAAATCATGATAAAAAAGAGCTGCTGCTCATCGGTATAAAAGAAAATGGTATTGTGATAGCAGAGATCATTGCGGAAATGCTGAAAGATATTTTTCCCGGCAACATTCAGTTACTGTCATTGAGCCTTGATAAAAAAGATCCCGGTGAAATTACGCTCAGCGGTAATTACGATTTCAACGGCGCCAACGTATTGCTGATAGACGATGTAGCCAACAGCGGCCGTACTATGTTATATGCCTTAAAACCTTTGCTGGATAAACATCCTGCCATGGTGCAAACACTTGCCCTGGTAGAACGCACGCATAAATTATTTCCCATAGCAGTAGATTATGTCGGTTATTCGGTGGCTACTGAAACCAACCAGAATATCGTGGTGAAAGTGGAAGGAGGGGAGATTGCAGGAGCGGAGCTTGTTTAGTAATTATTATTGTTGAAAGTTACGGGTTGAGGGTTTCGGGTTTTTAGATTCGTGTAATTCGTCCCGATAGCTATCGGGATTCGTGTAATAAAAAAATAAAGTATAATGAAGTTCATTAAAATCCTTTCGATTGTTTGTCTCCTTGCCGTAGTACAACCTGTAAAAGCCGACGAAGGCATGTGGCTCCCGCAATTGCTGCAACGCCTTAATGAAGCCCGCATGAAACAGCTGGGCATGAAAATTACGGCTGCAGATATTTACAGCATCAGCAAAAGCAGCTTAAAAGATGCCATCGTAAGTTTTGGTGGTTTCTGTACAGGCGAAGTTATTTCCGACAAAGGCCTCGTGCTCACCAACCACCACTGCGGTTTTGATGCTATTCAGAATCACTCCTCTCTCGAAAAAAATTACATAAGAGATGGTTTCTGGGCCATGAACAACGGGCAGGAATTACCCAACAAAGGTTTGTTCGTTACTTTCATTGTTCGCATTGATGATGTTACCAAACAGGCACTGAACGGCGTTACAGCTTTAATGACCGAATCGGAGCGCCAAAGCCTGATAGACAAAAACCTGGCAGAAGTAAGAAAGAATGTACAGAAAGAGGCCAAACAGGATGTAATGACCCGTGCTTTTTTTGAAGGCAACCAATACTTTTTGTTTGTAACAGAAACCTATAAAGATATCAGGCTGGTGGGAGCGCCACCCAGCAGCATCGGTAATTTTGGTAAAGACACCGATAACTGGGTATGGCCAAGGCACACAGGTGACTTCTCTATGTTCCGTATTTATGCAGACAAGAACAACCAGCCGGCAGATTATTCTCCCGACAATGTTCCCTACAAGCCTAAGCGTTCTTTAAAAATATCCATGGATGGTATCAGTGAAAAAGATTTTACCATGGTATTTGGTTTTCCCGGCCGTACCACGCAATACCTGCACAGTGCAGCCGTAGAGCAGATCCGTACGGTAAATGATCCTGCAAAGATCGCTATCAGGGATAAAGCATTGCAGGTGATAGATGGTTTCATGCGCAGGGACGAAGGCATTAAAATTCAGTACGCCGCCAAATATGCGTCCATTCAAAATGCGTATAAAAAATGGCAGGGCGAAGTGCTGGGACTTACCCGTACAGATGCTTTCAGTAAAAAGCTGGGTTACGAAAAAACATTCCAGCAAAGGGTAGATGCCAATCCTTCTTTTGCTAATTACAAAACCTTGTTAAGCGACCTGGCCAAAGAATACAGGGATTTTGAAGCTTATGGCCTGGCCCGTGATTATTATACGGAGATCATGAGCAAGATCGAGCTGTTCACCATCGCTTCCCAATTGAATGCGCTGGCGAATGCGTATGAAAAAGACGGCGAAAAAGGCTATAACCAGCGTTTAAAAATGGTGTCCGGCAATATTGAGGGCATGATAGGAGAGTACAATGTAAATGTAGATAAGAAGCTGTTTGAAGCGCTGATGCCGATGTACAGCAATGATCAGCCTGCACAATTTATATCTCCTGCTTTTAAAACAAAGCTCCAGGCAGCAGGCAATGATTTTGCGGCGCTCGCCAATACTGTTTATGCTAATACCGATCAATATACCGAAGCTGCGCTGAAGGCCCTGCTGGCAAAACCTGCGGCGGAAGCAGTAGCAGCTATCCGCTCTTATGAAGGAGTGCAATTGTTCAGCGAACTGCAGAAAACTTACCAGTCAACGGTACAAACGCCTTCGCAGGACATACAGAATCGTATTGCAAAACTCCAGCGTACTTATACACAGGCCCAAATGGATGTAATGACAGAAAAGAAATTCTATCCCGATGCCAATAGCACATTAAGGGTTACTTATGGCAATGTGGGCGGTTACCACGCAAGAGATGGGGTTGATTTTGCTTATTCTACCAACCTGGATGGTGTAATGGAAAAATACAAACCGGGCGATTATGAATTTGATGTGCCTGAAAAGCTCCGTCAATTATATGCAGCCAAAGACTACGGCATTTATGGTCAAAATGGTAAAATGCCCGTTTGTTTCATTGCCAGCAACCATACTACCGGCGGTAACAGCGGTAGCCCTGCATTGGATGCCTATGGCAACCTTATCGGCCTCAACTTCGACAGGGTTTGGGAAGGAACGATGAGCGATATCAATTACGATGCTTCCATATGTAGAAATATAATGGTGGATATCCGCTATGTACTGTTTATTGTAGACAAGTTTGCCGGGGCAGGCCACCTGGTGAAAGAAATGCAGCTGGTTCATCCCAAGAAGAAGGCAAAATAGTTATTAAGATTTTTTATAGTTGAGAAAGGCGCAATATTTTATTGCGCCTTTTCTATTGTATTGTTTTTGAAATAATTACAGGTCTGTGCCTGGTGCGGCATGGGCAATTATTAACATCTTAATCCACAATGTGTTGTTTCCAATATTAAATTAATGTTACCAGCGCTGCAAGACCTATGAATTGTCACAATTTTTGATTTCTTTAGTAGTCCTTAACACTAAAATTTACCAGGATGAAATCAATGTCTGCATCATTACAGGAGCCACAGCACTCAGTTTTGGGAGAAGAAGCCCAGATAAAGTACTATGATGAGGCTACCAAGCTGAAGATCGACAAGCACCTGAACGATATCAATGATATCATTACCGATGAAGATATCAGGAATATCAATACCAATATCACCCTGGAAATGCTCCATAAAGCGTCGTCTGAGTAGTTTTACTTACTGGCAGGGTATTTTTTCAAAATTTTTTCTCTTTAATAATCAATTAGTTATATAATATTTTTAAAAAATATTGCGTAAAATTTCTGTATTTACAGTAATTTCCACATCTTTGTGAAACAAATCGACAAATGGTCTGATTGCTTACCTCAATTGTCCTCCGTCGGTGATTCAGCAAACCAGCAGTTTCCTGAAATATTAAATCAAGTCCTCTGCAAAATTAATATGCCGTTCCAGGCATAATCATTTCTCTGTATATCCTCTGCAAAATTAAAATATCAGCGCTGCAACGTGCACCCCTGAGTTTCTAATTATCCTCTGCATTTCCGCTTACTTTTCACAACACACACTACAAGAAATGAAAAATTTTTACATTTTTATGCTGGCAAGCATATGTTTTGCCGCAACAGAAGTTAAAGCACAATGCAACGGCGTTAAAGGTCCAAACCTTTTAGGTGCCAAAGGAACTTTCAGTACTCCCGCAGTCTCTCCTAATCTTACAGCTGCTACCTGCACTCAAAACGGCACTGCTACTTACAGTCCGCTTAACAACGTGGCCAATGCCCTTACCGGTTGTACTACTGGTACCGGTTCAATGGTTCCATGTTCTGATTACACCTATACATCTGCCAGCGGCGGTTTAGGCCCCGAAGGAAGGTATAGCCTTTTAAAAACGATCGGTAATGCTACCGGTGGTAACTGTATCAAAGGCGACTGGCGTGGTTCTGACCACACTGGTGACGGTGGTTATTTTATGGCGGTAAACGGTGCTCCTAACAATACCGTTAGCCCAACTTTCTACAAGATCAAAACTATTCCTGTATGTATCGGCGCTACTTACGAATTCTCTGCATGGGTTATTAACCTGTTGCCTTCTACAAGTAGTTCTGCAGTTGCAGGTTCTGAACCAAATATTTCTTTTAAAGTAAATGGCCAAGTGATCGGTACTTCAGGCCCGATCGCTTATGCTGCCACTCCAACATGGGTGAAAGTAGGCGGTAGCTTCGTAGCTACATCAAGCACAGTTGACCTGGAAGTGGTGAACGCTACAGCAGTAGCAAGTGGTAATGACCTTGGACTGGATGATATCTCTATTCAATTGTGCGGTTCTAACATTGCTGTTGGTCCTGCAACTGTAACAGGTAGCAACTCCACTGTATTTTGCGAAGGTGCTGACCTTAGCGTGAAGTTCACTGTTACTGATGCTACTGCTTCTAACAGCTGGTATCAAAGACAACTGAGCACCAACGGTGGTGCTACTTATACAAACGTAGGTTTGCCTGCACAGGCTACCTTTACCGGTAACAACTACACTGTAACAACTGTATTGGGTGTTGTAACCTCTTTAATGAATGGTTGGAAATACCGTCTTGTAGTTGCTACCAGCCAGTCTGGTTTAAGCAACCCTGATTGTGGTTTCTTTAATGAATATACTGCTATCATTCCTACCTGCGGTGCATTGCCTGTGAGCCTTGTATCTTTCAATGGTAAATACAGCAGCGGTACCAGCACATTGGACTGGCAGACAAGCCAGGAAGTGAACAACAAAGAGTTCCAGTTATTGCGCAGCCTTGATGGCAATAAATTTGAAGTGATCGCTACGATCGCAGGTGCCGGAAACAGCTCAACTATTAAAAATTATCAATACCAGGATCGTATCAGCGGACAAGGATATGTTTACTATCGTCTTCGCCAGGTAGATATCGATGGCAAAATGACGAACAGCAATATCGTTCGCCTGAGCATGGGTAACGATGTAAAATCACTGGAAATTTATCCAAACCCATTCACCACCAATTTCACTGCTTCATTCAGCGCTGCACGCACTGCTAAAGCAACCATGCAATTGGTGAACATGAAAGGCCAGTTGGTGTACAACACTTCTATCAGTGTTACCAAAGGCTTTAATGCAGTACAAATGAACAACCTGCCCGATGTGCAAAGTGGTTTGTACCAGGTGATCATTTTCAACGAAGATTTCAAATTTGTAGGCAGGGTTCAAAAATTATAATAATACCCGCAACCTATTACCAGCTTGTAGTGTCTATATACTGCTCCAAAAAGCCAAAAGCGATTTGGGGCAGTTTTAGATTTCAAAATTTTTTTCATTATCCTTTGCACATGCCGCTTAGTTTTTACATCATTCTAAAAAAAAGAGGAAATGAAAAAAATTTACATGCTAATCGGTGTACTTGCCGGTATTGTACTTATGCAAAAAGCCCATGCGCAATGCAATGGGGTTAAAGGCCCGAATTTATTAGGTGCCAAAGGAACTTTCAGCACTCCGGCCATAACTGTCAACAACAGTGGTTCGGCTTGTCTAAGAAATGCTACTTCTACTTATAATCCTGTAAACAATGTTGGTAGTGCCCTGGCGGGTTGTGCTTCTACAGGCGCCAGTCTTCCATGTTCAGATTATACTTATTCTGCTGCCAATAACGGTCTTAACCCGGAAGGCAGGTATACCATTATAAAAAATATTGGTGATGCCAATGGCGGTAACTGTGTTCATGGTGCTTTCCGTGCGCAGGATCATACCGGCGACGGTGGTTATTTTATGGCAGTGAACGGCGCTCCCAATAATACTGTGAGCCCTGTGTTTTACAAAATAAAATCAATTCCTGTATGTATTGGTGCTACCTACGAGTTCTCTGCATGGGTTATCAATATGTTGCCGGGTACTAACCCGGCAGCCGGTGCAGGCTCTGAGCCAAATATCTCGTTCCGTGTAAATGGTACGGTCATCGGAACATCAGGCCCCATTGCTTACAACAATATACCTGTTTGGGTAAGAGTGGCCGGTAGTTTTGTGGCTACCACCAGTACTGTTGACCTGGAAGTGATCAATGCTACAGCAGTAGCAAGCGGTAACGACCTTGGCCTGGATGATATCTCTATCCAGCTCTGCGGTTCTAATATCGCTGTAAGTCAGCCTTACGTAACAGGCAGTGGCTCTGCCAGCTTCTGCGAAGGTGCTAATGTGAGTGTTGATTTCACTGTAACCGATGCTACTGCTTCCAACAAATGGTACCAATGGCAGATAAGCACCAATGGTGGTGCCAGCTTTACCAATGTAGGCGCTCCGGCCCAAGCTGTATTCACCGGTACCAGCTATACTTTAACCAGGAATATCGGCGTAGTTACTACGGCTATGAACGGTTATAAATATCGCCTGGTAGTGGCAACAAGCCAGGCCGGTTTAAGTAATGCAGATTGCGGCTTCTTTAATGAATATACACTGGTGGTGCCAAGCTGCGGACCGCTGCCTGTAAGCCTTATTGCCTTTAACGGCAAATACAGCAACGGTACCAGCACGCTCGACTGGCAGACCAGCCAGGAAGTGAACAACAAGGAATTCCAGTTGTTGCGCAGTCTTGATGGAAATAAATTTGATGTAATAGCTACTATCGCAGGCGCAGTTAACAGCTCAACCATTAAAAATTACCAGTACCAGGATCGTATCAGCGGCCAGGGATATGTATACTACCGTCTTCGCCAGGTAGATATTGATGGCAAAATGACCACCAGCAATATCGTTCGCCTGGGCATGGGTAACGATGCAAAACCGTTTGAAATTTACCCTAACCCGTACACAACCAGCTTTACTGCTTCCTTCAGTGCCGGCCGTACTGCCAAAGCTACCATGCAATTGGTAAATATAAAGGGCCAATCGGTGTACAGCACACAGGTAAACGTTACCAAAGGCTTCAATGCCATACAAATGAACAACCTGCCCGACCTGCAGAGTGGTTTGTACCAGGTAATTATCTTCAACGAAGACTTCAAATTCGTAGGAAGGGTACAAAAACTATAAATATCATTGTTTGTTTATACATACTGTCCTAACCCGCAAGGGGAGCGGGCAGTATGTATATTTTTGTAGAAAAAAAGCCACGTAAAACTACCCCGTCGGATTTTACGTACAATAAAAGAAGTCTGCGTAGCGTTCTTACGTACGACGGAATACTCTTTACAGAGTATTTTCCGTGAAATTTTTCGGAAAATACGGTGAAGTATGAAATTTACCCTTATCTTTGCCTCACCTTCTGATAACCTCTGTTAAATACCACACACACAATTTGTGATCCACTGGTTGCACCGATAGCCCCCTAACTGCTTCAGCAAACAGCCATCCCCGAATGACCATTAAAGCATTTTAGTGCTTTGCTTACTTTATCACTTACCGTTTGAAATTTACCCTAACCCGTACACAACCAGCTTTACTGCTTCCTTCAGTGCCGGCCGTACTGCCAAAGCTACCATGCAATTGGTAAATATAAAGGGCCAATCGGTGTACAGCACACAGGTAAACGTTACCAAAGGCTTCAATGCCATACAAATGAACAACCTGCCCGACCTGCAGAGTGGTTTGTACCAGGTAATTATCTTCAACGAAGACTTCAAATTCGTAGGAAGGGTACAAAAACTATAAATATCATTGTTTGTTTATACATACTGTCCTAACCCGCAAGGGGAGCGGGCAGTATGTATATTTTTGTAGAAAAAAAGCCACGTAAAACTACCCCGTCGGATTTTACGTACAATAAAAGAAGTCTGCGTAGCGTTCTTACGTACGACGGAATACTCTTTACAGAGTATTTTCCGTGAAATTTTTCGGAAAATACGGTGAAGTATGAAATTTACCCTTATCTTTGCCTCACCTTCTGATAACCTCTGTTAAATACCACACACACAATTTGTGATCCACTGGTTGCACCGATAGCCCCCTAACTGCTTCAGCAAACAGCCATCCCCGAATGACCATTAAAGCATTTTAGTGCTTTGCTTACTTTATCACTTACCGATAACGAATAGATCCTTATGACCTATTCAAACTAACATGGCAGGGATGCCGCTAATTGAAACTGTATGAAAAAAATTGTACCTAACATCATTCTTGGACAGGAAACTCATGTTCAGCACATACTGCGTGTATGTATGACCTGCTGCGCATTTATCTTCTCATTTCTTTTAACATCAAATAACGGGTATAGCCAAAACAGGTCTGTGGTTTTTGGTAGTGCTACCCAGTCTGGAAACTTTACCTGGACAGCTCCATGCGGCGTAACCAGCATTACCGTAGGTGTATGGGGAGCGGGTGGTGCAGGAGGCGGTGCCAATAATGGCAACCAGAACGGCGGCGGTGGCGGTGGTGGCGCTTTTTCGATGAATGTTGTTACAGTAGTTCCCGGTACAACCTACAATATAGTTGTTGGTGAAGGCGGTGTTGGTGATGGCAATAATGGAAATGATGGGGGTGCTTCTTCTTTTGGAACAGGTGGCACATTAGTATCAGCCAATGGTGGTGAAGGCGGAACCAGGGGTAACCCGGGAGCCGGTGGCGTAAGAGGAACAGGGGGAGCGCCTGCTGCCAATGCAAGATTGGGTGGTAATGGTGCACCGGGTACATCAAGTGGTGGTGGCGGTGGTGGTTCCAGCGCTACTTTTCATAATTCTTACGGGTATGGGTTAAATGGTATGAATGCAACCAGCAGTACAGGCGCTGCATTTGACCCTACCGGTGTGAGCGGGGGTAATGGAGGAAACGGGTATACTGCGGCAAATGGAGCCGGAGCCGACGGTTCATGGCCGGGAGCAGGAGGCGGCGGTGCAAGGCGTACTTCTACAGGAGGTCCGAGCGGCGGAAGCGGCGCCAATGGCCGTGTAGAGATAAGGTACAATGGCGTAAGGTCAGATTATTGTACGATCGAATTTAACAACTCTGAGCCGATCACATATGTAAGCTTTGCAGGCATTACCAATACAACCACTAATGCAACCAGCACTGTAAATTCCCAGTCTTACCAGAATTTTTGTAATACAGCTACAGTAACACAAGGTAATAGTTACCCTATTGTAGTAAAAGGAAATACTGATGGTGCCTATTATAGTTATGTGAGCGTATTTATTGACTGGGACCAAAGCGGAACTTTTGAAGCCATAGAAAGAACTACTATTGGTTACCTGTATAATACGAACGGGCAGGAATCCAGCCCATCCGCTACCCAGATAATAAATGCAACTATTGCAGTTCCCGCTGCTGCTACACTGGGATTAACTAAAATGCGGGTATACAAACATTACAGGTCAGGTACATTGAATTTCCCTGCCAAGTGTCCCCAGGATGCATGTTATGACCCAGGCGGAGATACAGGTGGCAATGGTAATGGTTATGGCCAGGTAGAAGATTACATAGTTGATGTAAAAGGTTCCTGCCAGCAACCCACAGGTGCTACGGCCAACAATACAACTACAACTATAACAGTTTGCGCAGGAACAGCAGTAACCTTACGCCAGACAGGTGGCGCCATTGGTAACGACCAGCAGTGGGAGTGGACCAAGGGAACCTGTACGGCCGGTTATGAAAACAGGAATAACAATACCGATGCAGCTTATACTTTTACACCAGTAGGTGCAGGTACAACAACATGGTTTGTAAAAGGTATCGGAACAACCTGCGGCACTACAGGTCCCTGCCAGCAGGTTATTGTAAATGTGGTGGCATTAGGTACAATTGCTGTTAACAATCCATATACAAATAATTTCACTGTGTGCAGAAGCGTAGCAGCGAGTCCTGCATTTGCAACCTTTACTTTGGGTGGCGGTGCTACAGGTGCTACTATAACAACATTGCCTGCAGGAATGACCAGCAGTTATAATTCCGGTACAAAAGTATTTACCATTGCCGGCACACCTACTGCAGCAGTGGGCGACTATCCATACACGATCAGTTTGATCGGTAATAACCCATGTGTAAATCCTACTCTTACCGGAACAATAAGTATTACTGATAAAGTTTCCATCAGTTACCCGGGAAGCCCTTTTACTTATTGTATTGGCGGAAACATTACGCCTAATGTACCTACAGTAAATACCGGTGGATCAACAACAACTTTTGCGATTGCTCCTTTCCCTTCGGTTTCTCCTACACAATTTTTACCTGCTGGTCTTACTTTAGATCCTGCAACGGGTATTATTTCAGGAACTCCAACGGGGCCTACAGGCTCATTTGTTTACAGGATAAGGGCTACCAACGGATGTGGAACTACAGATGCAGCTGCATTTACCATTAATATCTCTGCCGGTAATACGGTATACAATATGCTTTCTACCGGTAACCAAACCATTTGTTCTTCGTCAGCAGGGTTCCCGATGGCACTTGAAAATTCTGTGACCGGTATCAGCTACCGTCTTAACAGGAACGGGTCGCCTGTAGGAGCTGTTATCGCAGGATCCACCGGTAACCCGATCATCTTCCCTAACCAGACTGTAGCCGGAACATATACTATTGTGGCGGAAACAGGTTGCTTTACCAATATGAACGGAAGCGTGGTACTGAGTGTTACAACCCAGCCAACAGCCCAGTTTACTTACCCACTTGCTGCCTATTGCAAAAGCGGTACTGCTACAGCAACCATAACAGGTATTACAGCAACCGGTGGTACTTTTAGTTCAAGCCCTGCAGGTGTGGTCTTTGCTAATGCAACAACAGGTGTTATTGACCTTGCTTCAAGTAACCCCGGTAATTATTCTATCACCTATAGTGCACCCGCTTCGGGAGGTTGCGCCTTGTATTCTTATACTTATCCTACATCTATATCAATCGCTTCATCTCCCAATGTATTTGATGTTACAGGAGGTGGTGGCTATTGTGCAGGAGGCACAGGTTTGCCAATTGGTTTAAACGGTTCTCAAACAGGTGTGCAATACCAGCTTTATATTGATGGTAACCCGGCCGGAAGCCCGGTTGCAGGAACAGGATCAGCGATAACCTTCGGTAATCAAACATCAGCTGGTTATTATACAGTAGTGGCCATCTTTGGAAGTTGTACTAAAACGATGGATGGTGATGCAGACATTGTTATAAATGCGGTGCCTGCTGCTATCACAGTAGCACCAACATCTGCAACAATTTGCCAGGGATCGATATTACCGATCAGGGCAGCGCTGTCTCCTACATCTTTAACTACCAATACCGTTACGGTAAGTTCAGGTACAACAAATATGGGCCTGGCCATTCCGGGTAATAGTGCTGCAGGTGTTTCTCATTTATTAAAAGTAACAGGCATTCCGGCGGGCGCTACTATTAACTATGTATCTATTAATTTCTTCATCGATCATAATAATGTAGGTGACCTGCGTGTCAATTTAAAAGGGCCTAACGGAAATGTATTAAACATTGTAAACAACAGGGGAGGTACAGGAGACGATTTTGGAACAAGCGGCGTAGGTACTACTGTGGGTAGCAATGGAACAGTTAGTATCGGTACCATCACTTCCGGCGGTGCTCCGTTTAACAGCACCAATTATCTTCCTGAAGCAGCAGGAGCTGCACAGGGTGCAACTACTGTAAGCGCCAATCTTTCCAATGTAACCAGTTTCTCAGGTTTATACGATGCTATATCATCAAGCGCAAATGGTAACTGGATATTAAGTGTGAGAGATGAACCAGGTTCATCAGGCACATCCGGCGAACTGGAAAAATGGAGTATCAGCATCAACTACTCTGTTGTTAATAATCCTGCAAACGTAACCTGGAGCCCGACAACACATTTGTTTTCAGATCCGGCAGGTTTAACTCCCTATGTTGCCGGTACAAATGCTTCAACGGTTTATTTCAAGCCATCTGTTGCAGGAAGCCTGCCGGTTGTGGCAACTTCTTCCAACTCGTTTGGCTGTAATGTATCAGCATCTGCAACAATAACAGTAAATGCTTCTCCTGTTGTAACAGTAACTGCGGATTATTGTAATGTAGGTGGAACGCCAGGAACGGTAAGGATCAATGCGGTTTCCAATATCAGTATTTCAAACTGGTTGTGGAATACCGGAAGTGTAACAGGTACTTCAACTACAAGCTTTATAGAAGTGAATACAGCAGGTAACTATTTTGTTTCTGCTAAAGCAGCAGGTAACAGTTGTGCAGGTACAGGAGTAATGAGTATTGCACAGGAACTGGTAACCAACGGAAATTTTGAAGCCGGGAATACAGGATTTACTTCTGATTATTCCTATAAAGCTGATCTGCCCGGAGTGAATGATGAATTGGTACCGGATGGCGGAACCGATGGTTACGGTGTTGGAACCGATGGACAGAATTATCATCCTTCTTTCTGGGGTGTGGATCATACCTACGGAACAGGTACAGGTAACTTTATGTTGGTGAATGGCCACGGATCATTGGTTGTATGGAAAAATGAAAACGTAACTGTATTACCCAACACAAAATATTATTTCTCTGCATGGGCAATGAGTTTGAACAGTGTTGCTCCTTTCGGTAAATTAAGGTTCTCCGTTAACGGAACACAAGTGGGAACAGAAGCAGTATTGACAGCAGGCCAGGATAACAATTCAAATAACGGGTGGGTGAAATTTTATGGTGAGTGGAATTCAGGTACGGCAACATCCGCAGATATCTATATTGTAGATAACGAAACCGCAGCAGGCGGTAATGATTTTGGACTGGATGATATTTCATTTGGTACATTGTCAACCTTCTTTACAGTTAACCCATCTTCTGGTAGTGTTACACAAACAGGCCTGTGTGCCGGTTCACCGATCAGTGATATTTTCTTTGAGGTAGGAGGAGATGGTAATGCTCCTAATTTAACAAGCGGAAGCTTACCTGCGGGTTTAACAACTTACTGGAATGGAAGAACTTTCAGGATCAGCGGAAGCCCTACAAATGCCGGCACATACAATTTTGGTTATACAACTACAGGTTGTAATCCAAGAACACAAAATATCTCACTCACAGTAATAGGCGCTTCAAAAGCGGGTACCATTGCAGGAGGGTCTTCAATAATCTCAGCATGCTATAATACCAGCGGAACCATAGCCCTTAGCGGAACTGTAGGAACATTGGAATGGCAAACATCGCCGGATGGATCAGCGCCATGGACAACCGTTGCCAATGGTAATTACACATCACTTACAGCTGCAAAATATTACAGGGTAATAGCGCAGAATACCAATGCCTGCTTAAAAGACACTTCAGCAATCGTTAAGCTGGGTGTGAAAAATTTATGGACAGGTAAAACAAACGATAACTGGAACCTTGCAAGCAACTGGAGCGATGATGCCGTTCCTACAATGGCTCCTTGCGACAATGTTATCATCCCTAATGTTAGCCCTAAACCATCACCCGTTCTTACCGGAACAACTGTTGCAGTTAAAAACCTGCAGGTGCTTACCGGCGGACAAATTACCCTGCTGAATGATGCCAAACTGCAGGTAAGCGGAACCATTACTAGCCCTGTTGCAGCTATCAACGCTAATGATGGTACAATAGAAATGAATGGTACAAGCGGCACGCAAACACTTTCCGGCAGCTGGTTTGCCGGCAGGAACATCGAGCAGTTAATAGTGTCTAATAATCTTAACATCAGCTCAACAGTAAATGATACGCTGAATATTCTTCAGAAACTATCATTTGAGAACAGCGCAACTGCTGATCTTAATACGAACGATAACATTGCGTTGAAATCCACATTCTCACGCACAGCAAATGTTGGCAAATTACAGGCAGGCAATGCCATCACAGGCAAACTGATCATTGAAAGGTTTGTCAACTACTACCAGAACTGGAACCTTATTTCAGCCCCGGTTAGAGATGCATCTGTAAGCGTAAGAAATGCATGGCAGGAAAATGGTTCAGCATTGGTCTCTAATGGTTACGGTACACAGGTAACAGCCCCAGGCGGTGGTAATGGTTTAGACGGATCTTCTTCATCAGCTTCCATGAAATGGTGGAACCCTGCCCCCGGTGCAGGCTGGCAGAACATTACCAATACCAACACAGAAGCGATCAACAGGAAAAATGGTTTCTATATTTATGTAAGAGGCGACAGGGCTTATAGCGGAGGTACCGGCAGTACAACCACCCTCAGGGCAAAAGGCACTATTTATGATGCGGCTAACCCTGCACCTGCACTTACTGTTACAGCAAATGCTGCCAACGGCTTCATGATCCAGGTGGGTAACCCGCTTGCTTCTGCGGTCGACTTCAGTAAAGTATATGCACACTCAACAGGTATCAAACCGGCATTCACCGTTTGGGACCCGACAAGAACAGGTAATTATGGTGCAGGACAGTACCAGGCCATCTCCGGCGTAGTAGGCTGGTTGCCTACACCTTCAGGAGCAGGTTTGTACACAGCACCTGTGGTTAAAGAAATTCAGTCAGGACAGGCATTCTTTGTGGAAGCTTCTACCACAACAGGAAGCAGCATCAACTTTGTAGAAGATGATAAAGTGGATGGCAGCCGTACTGTAAACCGCAACCCGGTACCGGATGAAATAGTAATGATGAGTACCATGCTGCATCTTGCCAATGGCCAGATAGTGGATGGTAACAGGGTAGCTTACAACCAGGCATACAGCAACGGCCTTGCGGATGAAGACATGAATAAAGTAGGCAATGGCGGAGAAAACTTTGGTGTACGCAACAGCGGAAAGATCCTGATCATTGAGGGTCGCCAGCCGATCGTTGCTACAGATACCATCTTCTACAATATTACCAACCTGCAGGTGAAGAATTACAAGTTCAGTTTTGAACCAATGAACCTCAGCGGAAGCTTGTTGCAGGCAGAGCTGGTAGATAAATTTACCAATACCCGTACAGCGGTTAGCCTGACGGACAGTACTTATATTGACTTTGCGGTTACTACTGCAGCCGCCAGCAAAGCAGCTGACAGGTTCATGCTTGTATTTACAAGAACAACAGTAGTATTACCGGTAGATTTTGTAAGCGTATCCGCACGCAGGCTGCAGGATCGCAGCATTGAGGTGAACTGGTCGGTAGCCAACGAGATCAATATCGTACGTTACGAAGTGGAAAGAAGCGCTAACGGCGTTCAGTTTACAGGTATCTTAAGCAAAGATGCTACCAGCAGCAGCGCTTACCGGAAAATTGACCTTAGCCCGCTGACAAATGATAATTTCTATCGCATCAAAGCTATCGGTATCGGCAACGACATCACTTACAGCCCGATCGTAAAAGTGGCACCGGTGTTAAGCAATGCCTCTATCAGCATCGCTCCAAACCCTGTGGTAGATAAAAGGATGAACGTGGTATTTACCGGTCAGGCTAAAGGAACTTATAACCTTCAACTGATCAACCTGAAAGGCCAGGTCGTTTACAGCGGTACTGTAAATGTGAACAGCGATAACTTCAGCAGGCAGGTGGCACTCAACCCGTCACTGGCAGCAGGTAACTACCAGCTCCGGATCGTGGCGGCAGACGGAACCGCCAGAACAATACAGACCTTATTACAATAATCATACAGTTTCACGACACATGAATCCAGCAAAGGGGCACTCAAAAAGTGCCCTTTTTCTTTTGTGTCAGACCGGGAGGCCGGCCGTAGAAAACGGCATGAATGAATATTTATTTATGTTATATGAAGTTTTCGGGGACCTGCAATTATAGAAGATTTTCGACCCCCAACTTTTTTTTTAACAGTACGCAATATTATATAACAACAATCGTTGAATTGAGCAGAAACCGATATTCCAAGACCTAAAAAAAACCTAACAAATGCTTAATCCTTTACCTATCCGCCTGCTGGCGTGTGCCATATTTTTGGCAAACACCGTGCTTGCTAACCCTCTTACACCAGCCTCTTCAAAACAAGGTTTTACTGAAATTAAAATGCTCAGCACATTCCTGTTTGCTGCCAATGGCAATATGGCCGATGGCAACAGGGTGGTTTTTGATGCGCAGTATTCCAACAATGTAGACATGTATGACGCTGTGAAAATGATGAATCCCGGCGAGAACTTCGGCCTGCTCCGTGCTGGTTATACACTCGCAGTAGAAGCCCGCCAGCCCATCAGCGACGGCGATACACTGCACTACAGGATGACCAATCTTATTCCGCAGGTATATACCATGCGGGTAGAAGTGCAATACCTGGCAAATACAGCCGCTCTTGCAGAGCTGGTAGACCGTTTTACCAATACCCGACATTACATCAGCCTCAGTAATACCAATAGTTTCCCTGTAGCCGTTACTACTGACCCGGCAAGCAGGGCTTCCAACCGTTTTTACATGGTATTCAGTACTATGATGGCAGGGCCGTTGCCCGTGAAATTCACCGACACCCAGGCTTCTCAAAGCAACACTAAATCCATTTCCGTGCAATGGAAGGTAGAAGAAGAACTCAATGTAGACCGTTACGAAGTAGAAAGAAAAGACAATGATGGTCCTTTTGAAATGATCGGAAAAGTAAGAACAAATGCACCAGGTAGCAACCAGTACCAGTACAGGGATAACCTCGCTGCTTTTAATACTGTTTTCTATCGCATCAAGGCAGTGGACATTGACGGCAAAGTAAATTACAGCCCTATTGTAAAAGTGAAGAATGCTGCCCTTTCTTATGCGCTTTTTACAGCCTATCCCAATCCGCTGAAAGGTACGCAACTTAATATCCGCATGCAGGATGCTGCAACCGGCAACTACCAGGTAAAACTGGTGAATGCTTTCGGTCAGCCTGCCTTTAACGGGAAAATAAAATTGACACAGGCTGATCAAACAATTCCATTCGTATTGGGTAACCAGCTTGCTGCAGGAATTTATACCCTGCAGGTAACAGGAGAGAACGGGGAATCATTTGTACAGCAGCTGACTGTACAGAAATAATTAATTGGAGTTTTTTTCATCATCATTATAGAAAACCGTAGCGAAAGCTACGGTTTTTATAAACTGCTTCTTATGCTTCCTGATAAAAGATCAGATGGTTCCTGGTTGGATAAAGTTTTTGGTATATGTATTGCTGTGAAAAGCAGGTTCTATACCTCTTGCTTACATCCAAAATCTGAAACTATGAATAAACGAGTACTATTCGCAGGCTTGCTGTGCTTCCATGTGCTTACTGCTGCTTCACAGATAACGCTGAACGTTTCCCCGGCTACGATCCCATCAATAAATGGCACTTATACATCACTGACAAAATCAGGAGGCGTATTCTCCGCACTGAATGGTAAGGTATTTCTTGGTAATACTATTACTATCACTGTTACCGGTAGCGTTACCGATGAAAATGGTGCCGTGCAGCTTAATAATAATGGCTGGACCAGCATTACCATGCAGCCCTCCGGCGGTGTTACCCACACATTGTCAGGCACCTTCAATGGCAGCATGTTTGTTTTTAACGGAGCAGATAATGTAACGATCAATGGTTTGAATACAGGAGGTAATGCACTTATATTTTCCAACCTGGCGGTAAATGCGGCAGCCAACACGATCACCTTTACAAACGATGCTTCCGGCAATACCATTACCAACTGTACCATCAATGGTGCAGGAACATCCAACACATCAGGCACCGTGTATTTTGGTACAAGAACTGCACTTGTTGGCGTTGGTAATGACAACAATACTATTTCCAATTGTAATATCGGTCCCGCAGGTGTTAGCCTTCCTGTGAATGCCGTGTTCTCATCGGGTACCTATACCACGCAGGGAACTATGAACAACGGCAATAACATCAGCAATAACAATATCTACGATTTCTTTAGTCCCATACAAAACAGCGCAGGCATTTACCTGCACTATGGTAATCATAACTGGACCATCAGCAATAACCGTATTTACCAGACAGCCACAAGAACTTTTACCAGCAATGCAGGCAATGTGTATGCAGCTATCAAGCTCGATGCAGGTTATCCTTCGCCCAGCGCTGCCGAAGGAAATAATTTCATCATTACCAATAACAGGATAGGATTTGCCAGTAGTTCCGGAACGGGTGTTACTACCATCACCGGTACCGGCGCAGGTTTGCAGAACAAGATAAGGGTGATGGATCTCATCAATGTAGGTACATCTGTTGCCAGCAGCATACAAGGAAATATCATCAGTGGTTTCAACCAAACCACCAGCTACAGCAATACTGCTACCACCGAGGGTTGCTTTGTAGCCATCATGCTTGGCAGCAGCGGAACCGGCAGGTACGATGTGGGTAACAGCAGCGGCAATACCATTGGCAGTCTCGACGGTTCGTCTTCCATTGTCATCAACCAGTCTTCGGTAACAGCAGCCAATGCAAGGGTGGTAGGCATTCAGGATTATACCGCCAGCAGCAATACTATTTCCAATAACAATATCGGCAGCATCACTATACAGGGAGCAGGCACTACCACCGGCTTTTCAGGTATAAGGGTGAATACTGCTACGGGACTTAGCACTGTTATCGCCGGTAATACTATCGGTGGAAGTGTTACGGCAGGCGCTGTCAACAACCTGCAGACCGGTGCCTATGTCAGTTATATGATCGATGCTTCTTTACCTAACGCAACCATCAGCAACAATACCATACAGAATATTAATACCAATTCATCTGATGCAGGTTTTGTAGCACTCACCGGTATTTCTGCCACAGGCAGTACAGGCGTGAATACCATTTCCGGCAATCATATTCATTCGCTCACCAATAATCCCGGTGCGTCCAATGCAGCATTGTATGCTATGGATCTTTCTTTGCCCGCTACCAACAATGTGGTTGAAAAGAACAGGGTGCATTCCCTGGAAAGCAGCAGCAATGCAACAGCGCAGGTAGTAGGCATTTTTGCAAGAACAGGAAGAGCCACTTACCAGAACAATGTAGTGAGGCTCGGTATCAGTAAATCAGGAAGCTCCATCACATTAGGTACACCATTCTATGGAATATGGAATGCTTCTTCTGCAGCAGACAACAGGTTTTACCACAATACTGTTTACATCGGCGGAACAGGTGTTGTATCAGGCTCGCCTACGGCTTGCCTGTATGGAAGCGTGATAGGGACTTTTGCAAGGTATTACCAGAACAACAACCTGGTGAACCTGCGCCAGCCCGCCACCGGCACGGCTTTGAACCTGGGTGTTCGTTATGAAGGTTCTGTTGTAACCGGTATTACGTCCAACTACAACAATATTCAAACGCTTGGTACCAACAGTTATGCAGGTGTGTTTAACAGCACCATTTATAATACCCTCGCTTATGTGGCTGATATCACCAATGCAGGCGCCAGTACGGGCAACAGCATTAAT